>NZ_JBALMR010000018.1:141403-198272 GCF_036963165.1 Bacillus sp. JJ675
AGCGTCACCGAGCGCTTCCTTCTGTTTTTCGATGAGTTCGGCAATCCCTTTTTCGGCAAGTTCCAAAAGACCGTTCAGTTCGCTTTTTGAAAATGTCGCTTCTTCACCTGTTCCCTGAAGCTCGACAAAGCGGCCTTCCCCCGTCATAACCACGTTCATATCAACCTCTGCTGCCGAGTCTTCCTGATAATTCAAATCAAGAATGAGTCCGTGCTCCTTGTCGATTCCAACTGAAGTGGCAGCCAAAAAGTCAGTGATCGGCATCGTTTTCAGCGTCCCGTTTTCCATAAGCCGGCTGACGGCCAGCGCCATCGCGGTGAATGCCCCGGTGATCGAAGCCGTTCTCGTTCCGCCGTCCGCCTGAATCACGTCACAGTCGATCCAGATCGTCCGTTCGCCGAGCTTCTCCAAATCAACGACCGCGCGCAAAGCTCGTCCGATCAGCCTTTGGATTTCCATCGTACGTCCGGAAATTTTTCCTTTTGACGATTCCCTGATCGTCCTCTGATTCGTGGCGCGTGGCAGCATGCTGTATTCTGCCGTAATCCAGCCTTTCCCTTCTCCGCGCAAAAACGGCGGAACGCGGTCTTCTACGGATGCATTGCAAATCACCTTTGTATTGCCGACGGTAATCAGCACCGATCCTTCAGGATGGGTAATGAAGTCAAGTTCCATCTCAACAGGGCGCAATTCGTCATTTTGTCTTCCATCGTATCTCATGTTTTACCTCCGATTGTATGTACATAAACATTTCGCAGATTTCCTGTCAACGAAAACTGAATAAAGAAAGAGGCAGCTCTATACGCCCACCTCTTTTTTTATAGTATATCAAAAATCTCCGGCTAAAAACTACCTGTGTTCACCCTGCTCGGCCTTGAAACCGGTTTTGACAGCTTTTCGCCTTTTTCATTGACAAGCTCGGCCTTTCCGTTTACGGTGACGGATACACTTTTAACATCCGGCAGTTCGGTCACCGTCAGCACGATGCTGTTTAACACTTCATCGGAAATCACTTTCTTTTGCCCGTCTGCGCTTCCGTAAATGGCTTCATTGAAGTCGAGCGTCACGTGGCCGTCCTCAATTTTCGGCTTGCTCTCGAGCTTCACGTCCCCCTGGAAATCCGACAGCAATCCGCTTTTTTTGCTCGGGCCTTCCGTCAGTTCTTCAATCGCTGCCGTGACTTGATCGCTTTCTTTGTCAGATGCGCGCTTTGTAACAGGGACATAGTATGTGCCTTCATCCGTCTCGGCTAAATAATATACGGTAACAGGCTGTGTGGCTGTCATATCCGTCACACCGGCGGTATCAATATTAATGCCGTCCTCGCGGCTCAAATTCTCCGGCAGCGGCGTGCCGTTTACAGGCATTTCTTTTAAATCGTGCCCGTTCATCCGAATTTTCACTTTGTCGATGGAGTTAAATTGCGTTAAAGTCCATGTGATCGCCTGGACGATTTTTTGTTCATCTTCTGCTTTATAATTTTTAAATTCGTTTGAAAAATCGGCGATGGCTGTGCCATCTTCTTTAATGTCGACATTTACTGTTGTGTCCGCCGGCAGCACAGCTCTGAAACCGTTGGGAAGGATGTTTGAGACCGGACCTCCTTCAACGAGGTATTCAAGGGCCTGTTTTGCCGTTCCTTCCTGTTTTGGAAGCGGAAGCGTCTGTGCCGTTACATATCCGTTTTTATCGATCAGATAAAGCTCCCTCATGACCGTATCGCCATTTTGTTCCGCTTTATTTTCGCTTGTCGTTTTGCCGTCCTGGTCATCTGTTTTTTCTTTCGTCCGATCCGTTTGGTCTTGATCCTTCTCCTCTTTTACATATGTGATATCCTGCGGCGGATCAATTTCCTCTGATGCCTGATCTGACTGAAACAGACCGCATCCGGAAAGAAGCAGCACGGAGGCCGTCACAGACACCGCGATTCCCATCGTCCCTTTTTTCGGCATACCTTTCCCTCCTAAGACTGTTTGTACTACTATGTATACGAGCCTTTATGCAAAATAGACCAATTGTTTGAATTGGTCTCAGGGCCCGAGGGGGAACATTTTAAGAAAACAAAATGAGCATCTTCCGCATGAGAAGATGCTCATTTGTTTCATGTATGTTTAGTACTCTTTTACAGCTGTTTTTTCAATCGTGATGCTGTTCACATTCTTTACGTCGTAGCCAAACCAATCGTTTGCGATTTTTTTAAACCGTTCTCGATCTCCGGTTGTGAAAAATTGGTGTTCAGGCGAAAGCGAGCTTTTGTTCAATAAACCGTTGTAGGATAAAATCGTACTGACTTCTCTCGCCGTCTCATCACCTGAAGAAATGATGTTGACGCGTTCGCCCATGTAGCGCTGAATCGGCTCTTTTAAGATGGGGTAATGCGTGCACCCGAGGATCAGCGTATCAATGGATGAATCCCTGAGCGGATACAGCGAAGCCCTGACGATTTCATCAGCCGTTTCATCCAAAAATTTGCCGCTTTCCACGAATGGGACAAACATCGGACAGGCTACGTTTTCGACCGTGAGATCGCCGTTTAATGAAAGCAGCGCTTTTTCGTATGCTCCGCTTCTAATTGTATTCTCCGTTCCGATGACGCCGATCCGCTGATTTTCCGTCACTTTAATAGCCGCCCTTGCTCCGGGCTGCACCACTCCGATCACGGGAATGCCAACCGTTTGGCTGATGTCCTCAAGCGCGATGGCGGTTGCCGTATTGCAGGCGATCACGAGCATTTTAATATGATGACGGGATAACAGGTAATTTGTCATTTCCCATGTATATGAAAGAACTTCTTTTCTGTCCCGCGGACCGTACGGACATCTTTTCGTATCTCCGAGATATATGATGTTTTCTTTCGGCAGCTGCCTCATGATTTCTTTTGCCACGGTTAAACCGCCGACACCCGAATCGATGACTCCTATCGGTTGATCCAACAAAATCGCCTCATTTTCTATTCATTTCCTGCTGAAGTTTGATTAATAATTTTTCAAAAACGGCTGTTTCCTCTTCAGAAAACGCTTCTAGCATGTTATCCAAGTAATCCTGCCTTTTTTGAATAACCTCTTGAATGATCCGCTCCCCTTCCGGTAAAAGGTGGATCCGGACAACCCTCCGGTCTGACGGATCTTTCACACGTTCAACGAGGTTATTTCTTTCCATCCGGTCAATTAAATCTGTCGTGGTGCTGCACGCCAGATACATTTTGTGAGATAGCTCGCCGATCGTCATATCCCCGTATTCATACAGCCATTGCAAGCCGACGAACTGCGGGGGTGTAATCGAATATTGAGTAAGAATTTCTCTTCCTTTTTGCTTAATGATGCCCGCGATATGGCGGAGCGATTTTTCAATATCCACAATATGGTTCAAAGAAGCTTTCGTATTCATGTGCTAAAACCTCGCTCAACTCGTCGTTTTATTTCACAACACCCGAGTCTATTTTCCTTCTTTTCTGCAAAAATTGCAAGACTAAGCACATGAATATGCTGCTTCCGGAAAAAACAAATAACCGGTTCCCTTCTTTTTCAAAAGAAGGAATACCGGCGCAATTTAGAGCTCTAGCTCACCCATTCGAAGAAGTTCAACAACAGCTTGCGAACGGCCTTTCACTCCCAATTTTTGCATGGCATTGGAAATGTGATTACGAACAGTTTTTTCACTTATAAAGAGCTCGCTTGCAATTTCCTTTGTTGTCTTGTCTTGAACGAGCAATTCGAACACTTCTCTTTCTCTCTTTGTTAGCAGCGGCTTTGATTGAAACTCTTTCTCCTTCAAGTATTGTAACCCTCCTTGCTAGGTGAGAGCTGATCTGAAACGAATGGGTTTCGATATAGTCGTGATATCATATGAAACATCCCTGAAGTCGGTGACGTTTCCGAAGGAGAAAAGGGTAACCGCTAACACCTTTTTTTCGTTTTTTCGAAAAACAGCGGGACAAACCGCCTCCATTAAGGAATGCACTTCAAAATCCAGGCATGATCCGCCACCTTTTTGATATATAAGCGTGTTTTTTCTTTTTTCGGACAGCCTTAAGAATTTGTTCAGCTGCTTTTTCAGGAGAAGCCGCCCAAAACAGCCTCTCCCCTTTGGCAAGCGTAGTGTTGACGAAGCCAGGCTGAATTTCGGTGACGACGATGTCGGCCCCCGTGCTTTTCATTTTTCTTCTCAGGCCTTTTATATAATTTGAGACGAAGGCTTTTGAAGCGCTGCATAAGGCGCCTGATCCGCTTCCCCTTAATGCGGCAATCGATGAGATGCCGACAAGATGGCCGCGTCCGTTTTGGACGAAATGATCGAGAAACAGATTTGCACATACGGCAAACCCCAATACATTCACATCAATCTTTTCTTTTTGCTTTTGCCGGCCGAGTTCGCTTTCTGTATAGCCGACACCTGAACAAATGAAGACGGCGTCCGCCTGTCCCATCTCATCAATCAGATCCTTTAACAGTATATTCGTCGTTTTAGCGTCGGCTACATCAACTTTTTGATATATGAGGGGTTGGGCAGTTCATTCTGAAGTTTTTTGAGAAGTTCTTCCCGCCTTGCAGCAAGCCCGACGGTAACACCGCTCTCTGACAGCTGTTTTGCAAGCTCTCTCCCGATGCCGGAACTTGCGCCGATCACCGCTGCTTTCTTCATCTCTTTTCTCCTTGCATATTATTTCTCAGGAAATGAACCTGACAATTTGTTTTTTTGTTCGTCTGTCCAGCTTTCGGGTTTCCCCGTATCCCTTGCAATTTGAACCATGACGGCTTTTCCTGTAAAACAAGGAACCCCCGCTTCGTTTTCCGCCAGGTAATGGAGCGTGAGCGACGTTTGTCCGAGAGCTGCCGTTTTGACGCCGATGTTTACGTTCTCATGGAGCATGACTTGCCTGAGGTAGTCGCACTGCTGGCTTGCAACGACAGGAATCGTCCGGCTGACTGTTAAGTCATCCATCGCCTGAAGATGTTTGAAATAAGAAATTCTCGCTTCTTCAAAATAGATGAACGGTGTCACATTGTTCATATGGCCGAACATATCCGTTTCCGAAAAACGGACAGACACCTTTTCAAAAAAGGAAAACGACTGGCGCCATTTGTCGAATGACCCCTCAATATATGAAGGAAATTTCAATTTATTCATCCCCTTATATCATGAAAACACCTCTTCAAAACTGAAGAGGTGCGTTCTCATTATTCCGTGTTGTCGCTTCCAAAGAAGTTTTTAAACGCCTGAACGGTTGTATCCCTGTTTAATGCAGCGATCGATGTTGTGAGAGGGATTCCTTTCGGACATGCCTGCACGCAGTTTTGAGAGTTTCCGCAGTTGGCAAGGCCGCCGTCTCCCATAATCGCTTCAAGCCGCTCCGATTTGTTCATCGCTCCTGTTGGATGGGCGTTGAACAGCCGGACTTGCGAAAGCGGGGCAGGACCCATGAAGCTTGATTTATCATTGACGTTCGGGCAAGCTTGAAGGCAGACGCCGCATGTCATGCATTTTGACAGCTCGTACGCCCACTGCCGTCTTTTTTCCGGCATTCTCGGTCCAGGCCCGAGATCGTATGTGCCGTCGATCGGCACCCATGCTTTGACTTTCTTCAATGAATCAAACATCCGGCTCCGGTCGACCTGAAGGTCTCTGACAACCGGGAATGTTTTCATCGGCTCAAGGCGGATCGGCTGTTCAAGCTGATCGATCAGCGCTGTGCACGATTGTCGCGGCCTTCCGTTGATCACCATGGAGCAGGCGCCGCACACTTCTTCGAGGCAGTTCATATCCCAGGCGATGGGCGTCGTTTTTTCTCCCTTTGCGTTAACCGGATTTCTTCTGATTTCCATTAAAGCGGAAATGACATTCATGTTCGGACGGTAAGCAATTTCGAACTCTTCCTGGTAAGGACTGGATTCCGATGTATCCTGACGAGTGATGATAAACCTGATTGTCTTATTTTCACTCATGATTTCGCCACCTTTTTCTTCGTGTAATCCCGTTTACGCGGTGCGATTAATGAAACGTCGACATCCTCATAATGGAATTTCGGGGCTTCAAAATCGCCAGCATGTTTCGCCATTGTCGTTTTCAGCCATTCCTCGTCATTTCGGTCAGGGAAATCCGGTTTATAATGGGCGCCGCGGCTTTCGTTCCGGTTGTATGCGCCGATCGTAATCACCCTTGCCAGCTGCAGCATGTTTCTCAGCTGACGCGTGAATGCGGCCCCTTGGTTGCTCCATTTCGCCGTATCGTTAATATTGATGTTGCGGTAGCGTTCCATAAGCTCCTGGATTTTTTCGTCCGTTTTCAGAAGCATGTCGTTGTGCCTCACGACCGTCACGTTGTCCGTCATCCATTCGCCGAGCTCTTTGTGAAGGACGTAAGCATTTTCATTGCCGTCCATCTTCATGATGCCCTCCCATTTTTCTTCTTCTTTTCCGACATAAGACTCGTATAGAGAAGAAGACAGGTCTTCGGCGGATGTTTCAAGCCCCTGGACGTATTCAACGGCTTTCGGCCCGGCCACCATGCCGCCGTAAATCGCGGACAAGAGCGAATTCGCGCCGAGGCGGTTTGCGCCGTGCATCGAATAATCGCACTCTCCTGCGGCAAACAGTCCCGGGATGTTTGTCATTTGGTCGTAGTTGACCCAAAGTCCGCCCATTGAGTAATGAACCGCAGGGAAGATTTTCATCGGCAGCTTGCGAGGGTCGTCCCCCATGAATTTTTCATAGATCTCGATAATTCCGCCAAGCTTGATGTCAAGCTCTTTCGGATCTTTATGGGAAAGATCGAGGTACACCATGTTTTCGCCGTTGATTCCGAGCTTTTGTCTGACGCAGACATCGAAAATTTCGCGTGTCGCGATATCGCGCGGCACGAGGTTTCCGTATGCCGGATATTTTTCCTCAAGGAAGTACCAAGGTTTTCCGTCCTTATAGGTCCAGACCCGTCCGCCTTCCCCGCGGGCCGATTCGCTCATCAGCCGCAGCTTGTCATCTCCCGGGATGGCCGTCGGGTGAATCTGGATGAATTCTCCGTTTGCGTAATATGCACCCTGCTGGTAGACGATCGAAGCCGCTGATCCCGTATTGATCATGGAGTTTGTCGATTTTCCGAAGATGATCCCGGGTCCGCCGGTCGCCATGATGACGGCGTCAGAGCGGAACGATTCGATTTCCATCGTCGTTAAGTTTTGCGCGACGATCCCCCGGCACGTTCTCTCGTCATCAAGTACGGCGCCGAGGAATTCCCAGCCTTCGTATTTTGAAACAAGTCCTTCGACCTCAAAACGGCGAACCTGCTCATCGAGCGCATACAGAAGCTGCTGGCCCGTCGTTGCTCCGGCATATGCCGTTCTGTGATGCTGCGTTCCCCCGAAGCGCCGGAAGTCAAGGAGCCCTTCCGGTGTTCTGTTGAACATGACCCCCATCCTGTCGAGCAGGTGAATGATTGACGGCGCAGCTTCGCACATCGCTTTAACCGGCGGCTGGTTGGCCAAAAAGTCACCGCCGTAAACCGTATCATCAAAATGCTCCCAAGGAGAGTCTCCTTCGCCTTTCGTATTGACCGCACCGTTGATTCCGCCCTGCGCGCATACAGAATGCGACCGTTTCACAGGGACGATCGAAAAGAGTTTTACGTTTGTTCCTGCTTCCGCAGCTTTAATGGTCGCCATCAGACCCGCGAGTCCTCCGCCGACGACGATAATGCTTGAGTTACTCATGCCAGCCCCACTCCCTCTAGTAATCTAGTTCTTTTACACAAATGCCAAAATCGCTCTCAGCCCTACATAGGACAGCACAACAAAGACTCCCATTGTCACAAACGTGGAGATTCGCTGCGAACGCGGGGAGACAGTAATTCCCCAAGTGACAGCAAACGACCATAAACCGTTTGAAAAGTGGAAGATCGTTGAAAGGACACCTACAATGTAAAAGCCGAGCATGATCGGGGAGCTTAAAATATCAGCCATCATGTCAAAGTTTACTTCCGCCCCCATTTGGGCGGCAATCCGCGTTTCCCAGACGTGCCAGCTGACAAAAATTAAGGTAATGATTCCAGTAATCCGCTGCAACACGAACATCCAGTTTCTAAAGTACCCAAATTGGCTCGCATTATTTTTCGCTGTAAACGCTATGTATACACCATAAACAGCATGATAAATCAGCGGTAGGAAAATCACGAAGATTTCCAAAGCGTACCTGAACGGCAGGTTTTCCATAAAACTAGCGGCATTGTTAAATGCCTCTTCTCCTCTTGCCGCAAAGTGGTTGACAACCAAATGCTGGATTAAAAAAATGCCAACCGGTATGACGCCAAGCAAAGAATGCAATCTTCGATACACAAATTCTCTGTTCCCGGCCAATTGCTTTACCCCCTAGTAGTTGAAAAGTGCAGAAAAATTGAAAGGTCTCCTATCCCCGTCCTGTTTCAAATATCGCACTTTGTTAAGATTTTATGACAATTTCATTTTACTCCTATGAGAAATAGGCGTCAAGAAAACGCGTACATAAATTGAAATTTTCTAATATTTAATTATATTTCAGAAAATTTTATTTTATTAAAATATAAATATATCAAATTTTTTTCTGTTAAAACGCATGTCCGCGCTGTAATCTTCGGCCCCATTTAAGCTATAATATACGGAGGAAAGAGGGGAGACATTGGATATGAATAAATATGAAGCAAACTTAGCGCAATTAAAAGAGCTGGAAGTCTCCGCATATGCCTATGAATTAATCAGGGAAGTGGTTCTTCCGGATATGCTGGGACAAGACTATGCCGACATGATGTACTGGGCCGGGAAAAACCTCGCCCGAAAGTTCCCGCTCGAATCATGGGAGGATATCCCTGCGTTTTTTCATGATGCGGGATGGGGAACGCTCACAATGGTCCATTCAAAAAAACAGGAACTCGAATTTGAACTGGAAGGCCCGCTGGTCTCCAATCGTCTCAAATTTCAAAAAGAGCCTTGCTTTCAGCTTGAAGCCGGATTTATCGCCGAACAAATCCAGCAGATGAACGAGCACATCGCCGAGTCATACGAACAGGTGAAAAAAAGAGCCGAAAAAGTCGTGTTGACGGTGAAGTGGGATTTGAAAGATCCGGCATAATACATGAAAAAGGGCTGCCGGATATGATGCAGCCCTTTTTATCATAACAAGACTTTTGTCCCGGTATGATGTTGTTACATTTCCGCGTTCCCATCCGTCACACACGACCTTTCTCCCCGTACATCCGTCATGTATTCGCCTGCTTTTTGAACAAATTCCTCTTCGATTTTAAGGAGTATTGTATTTCTGTTAAATACATCGGATTGCAATTCGCTGATATACAGGCTTTTTGCCTTGTCGTCCTGCTTGATGACGGCGTCGCGCTTTAACTCATATAAACGGCGGTCATCAGCATCAGCCAGCTTTGCATACAGCGTTTCAGCAGCCTCCGCATTACCTTCCATTAATAAATTCATTTCTTCCAGATATACAATGGCGGTTAATACAGACCTTTTTTGCTTATTTTTGAATATGCCAAGCCCTTTATGTTTAATTTCGTTCAATATATATTGGTGAATTTTTACTCCTTCTCGGCTTGTCATATTAAAATTGATTTGAGAACAATATAAATAAAAATACAATGCACCCAAACAAGTCAGGCTGATCTTCTCAATGGAGTCCGCTTTCACCTTTTGCAGCTCGCCCCTCAATTCCTTCAGCAAAAAATCAAATTGCTTTTCCTCTTTGGAAGTCATCAATTCTACACTCAAAAAATAATAATAGGCATACAGGCTGTTCGTGAAAATGAGAATGGCAGGAAGTCCATCCGTAAATAGCAGTGTGCCTGTTCCTATTAAAATTGAGAAAATGCCAAAATAAAAAGCGTATTCATTGTTTTGACCAGCGTACAGAAAACCAAATCCCGACAGAAAACTTGTGACCGGGCCTCCTAGAAGACTCACTGCCGCTTTAATTTTTTCTTTACGGTACGCTTCCTTGTTTGTAATGGCTTCACCGTATAAAAACACGGCTCCGCCAAAATATTTGTGCTTCCAGCGAAATAAGATTTTCCCGTCTCTATATATGATGAGCGGCCCGATTGCCAGCCAATCGGCCTTGCGCCTGACGATCCGCCCGAAAAGGATATGCCCCAGCTCGTGTACGGCAATGCTGGCGATTGCTGCGACGGCCAATGGGCCTATGCTATGTACCAATGCAGTCATAATATGATTCCATACTCTCCTTATCAGCTAAAATCCTCAATGTGCCAATATTAACACAAATTTCACATTCCTCACATAAAAAATCCTGGAGTTGACCCTCCAGGATGCTGATTTAATTGGCCGGAACGCTGATTTTTGACAATTCAAATGCATCATGCAATGATTCAACGGCCTTTACCATATCGTTTTCATTGATCACGGTTGAGACTTTGATCTCGGACGTGCTGACCATTTTGACCTGGATGTTTTTTTCGGCAAGCACGGCGAACATTTCAGCTGCCACGCCCGGATTGGAAATCATGCCGGAACCGACGATGGACACTTTGGCTAGTCTGTTTTCAGTCTCAATCCGCTCATATTGCAGCGCGTCTTTGTATTCCTCCAACACCTGAACGGTTCTTGACAGGTCTTCCGTTTTCACGGAGAAGGATATCGACGTTTGGCTCGTGCTTGTGACCGATTGAATGATGATGTCGACATTGATGTTTTGTTTTGCGAGCGTTGTAAAAATCGTCGACAATGTCGTCAGCCCGCTTGACAGGCCGCAAACCGTGACGCGCGTAATTTGATCTTCAAATGCAATCCCTCTGACGACTAAATTCTCTTCCATGGATGATTCCTCCTCGATTAATGTTCCGGCTTCTTTTTCAGTGCTAGAACGGACCTCTAACGGGACCTGATAGTTTTTCGCAAATTCGACAGCTCTCGGATGCAGGACGCCTGCGCCAAGATTGGCAAGCTCCAGCATTTCGTCGTAGGAAATGCCGTCAAGCTTCCTCGCCGTTTTGACATAGCGGGGATCTGTCGTGAAAACGCCCGGCACGTCTGTGTAAATATCGCACTTATCGGCTTTTAAAGCGGCAGCGAGCGCGACCGCCGTCGTATCGGAGCCTCCCCTTCCGAGCGTGGTGATTTCCCCGCCTTCTGTGACACCCTGAAATCCGGCGACAACGACGATTTTTCCTTCTTTCAAGCGCTCCTTCAGCCTTGCCGCCGCGATATCGATGATCCTTGCATTGCCGTGAATGTTTTCGGTTTGGATGCCCGCCTGCCAGCCGGTATATGAAACGGCTTTATATCCTTTCTCCTGCAAGGCCATGGTCAAGAGAGAAATCGTCACCTGCTCACCGGTCGTAAGCAGCATGTCCATTTCCCGGCGGCTCGGCTGTTCGGTGATTTCCTTGGCAAGACTGACGAGGGAATCGGTCGATTTCCCCATGGCAGACACGACGACGACAACGTCATGGCCACGCTTTTTTTCCTCGATGACGCGGCTTGAAACGTTTAAGATTTTTTCCACTGATCCTACTGAAGTTCCGCCAAATTTTTGGACGATGAGACCCATATATACCACCCTTTTTGTTTTCAGTCGTGTTTGGCTATGTATGAAGAGGAAAGCCGGATCTGCGGTTTGTTCGCGAAAAACAAAAAAGCAATGAGAGAATTCCCTCATTGCTTTAACCGACAAACTGCGCCGATGATCTTAAACAACGAGATAGCTCTCCAAGAAAGTGACTTTCTTGACAGCCTCACATTTATTCAATGTAAAGCCAGCAGATAAAACGCATGGATTTTTACCCGCTTCGGCGACGCTCCCCTTTCAGCTTTCATCATCGAAATCCACCTTTCTCAGAAAGCCTACTCTTGAAGTTCGCACCTCTATCTTCACCATATCACACGATCTTATTATGAAATTAGTACAAATTCTATCAGATTCCTGCAAAAAGTCAATGTTATTTTTTCAGCGCCTCGAAAATCAATTGGGCCGTCTTCAGCGGAATGCCCGCCTGCTGGATGTCTTCAACGCTCGCTTCCTTCATTTTTTTGACCGAGCCGAAGTGCTTTAACAGCCGCTTTTTCCGCTGCTCCCCGACGCCGGGAATCCCGTCGAGAACGGATTGGAAAGCGCTTTTTCCCCTGAGCTGCCTGTGAAAGCTGATCGCAAACCTGTGCACCTCGTCCTGAATGCGCTGAAGCAAATAAAATTCCTGGCTGTTCCGTTCAAGCCGGACGATCTCAAGCGGATCACCGATCAGGAGGTTCGATGTTCTGTGCTTGTCGTCTTTTACCAGGCCGGCTACAGGAATATCGAGGCTCAGTTCGTTTTCAAGTACATCGAGCGCGGCTGAAACCTGTCCTTTCCCTCCGTCGATCAAAATCAAGTCGGGCAGGGGCAGATTTTCTTTCAACACCCTCGTGTACCGCCTTCTGACGACTTCGCGCATGGAGGCGTAATCGTCAGGCCCTTCGACTGTCTTGATTTTATACTTCCGGTACTCTTTTTTATTCGGCTTTCCGTCAAGAAACACGACCATCGCCGAAACCGGGTCCGTCCCTTGAATATTCGAGTTGTCGAACGCTTCAATTCTGTACGGCGTGTAGATTCCGAGGGCTTTGCCGAGCCGTTCGATCGCGCCGATCGTCCGCTCTTCATCGCGTTCGATCAGCGAAAACTTCTCCTTTAAGGCAAGCTTCGCGTTTTTATGGGCAAGGAGAAGCAGGTCTTTCTTCGCTCCCCTTTTGGGCTGGCGGACTTTGACATCCAAAAGCTCCTCGATCATGTCTTTGTCGACGCTGTCCGGCACCAAAATTTCCTTCGGAAGAAAATGATTGTTTTTGGAGTAGAACTGGCCGATGAACGTAAGAAATTCTTCATCGGCTTCCCTGTATAAAGGAAACATGCTGACATCTCTTTCGATCAGTTTTCCCTGCCTGATGAAAAAGACCTGGACGCACATCCACCCTTTGTCGTACGAGTACGCAAAGACATCGCGGTCAACCATATCGTTCATCGCCATTTTTTGTTTTTCCATCGTCGACTCGATATGGGCGATCTGATCGCGGTATTCCTTGGCTCTTTCAAACTGGAGGTTCTCCGATGCTTCAAGCATTTTCGCTTCCAGTTCTTTTTTCACGTCGCTGTAGCCGCCCTTTAAGAAGCGGGTGATTTCTTCCGTCAGCTCTCTGTTCGTCTCCTCTGTTACGTCATAGACGCACGGCGCCAGACACTGGCCGAGGTGGTAGTACAAGCAGACGCGGTCAGGCAGCTTCGCGCATTTTCTGAGCGGGTACAGGCGGTCGAGCAGTTTTTTCGTTTCCCTGGCGGCCTGCACGTTCGGGTAGGGTCCGAAATAGCGGCCTTTGTCTTTTTTGACCTTCCTTGTTACGATCAGTTTCGGATGCCGTTCATTCGTAATTTTGATAAATGGGTAGCTTTTATCGTCTTTCAGCATCACATTATATTTTGGGTCGTATTTTTTGATTAAGTTCATCTCAAGGATCAGCGCTTCGATGTTTGACGAAGTGACAATGTATTCAAAGTCTTCGATTTCGCTGACAAGCCTTTGCGTTTTGGCATCGTGGGACCCGCTGAAATAAGAGCGGACCCTGTTTTTTAATATTTTCGCTTTCCCGACGTAGATCACGGTCTGCTGTCTGTCCTTCATCAGGTAGCAGCCCGGCTGATCAGGAAGAAGGGCAAGCTTTTCTTTGATCGTTTTATTCATCAAAAATCCTTCCTTGTTTCGGCGTTTTACTTGCTTTTAGTTTACCACGGGCGACCACACGTTCTCCACAATTAGAGGTCCTTAAGAAAGCGGGATCGTATGAAAAAAGCGATCCCCTTGGGAATCGCCTTTTTCTCGTTTTATATTACAAATGTTTGTTGACAAGCTCTTCAAGCGCTTCTTTCGGCTTGAAGCCGACAGATGTTTCGACAACTTCGCCGTCTTTCAGCACAAGCAGAGTCGGGATGCTCATGACGCCGTATTTGCCGGCTGTTTCCTGGTTTTCGTCAACATCGATTTTTACGATTTTCAGTTTGTCTCCCATTTCTTGGTCAAGCTCTTCAAGTACAGGCGCAATCATTTTACAAGGTCCGCACCAAGGTGCCCAGAAGTCGGCAAGTACGACGCCTTCGCTTGTTTCAGATGAAAATGTTTGGTCAGTTGCTTTTACGATAGCCATTCTTTCATTCCTCCAATTGTGAAATTATGCTTTTTAGTATAGCATCTCCCTTTGGTTCACGCTAACATATTGCTTGAGTTTACGTTTCCCTATCTGCAAAGTTTTACACCTATCCTATGTTATTTTCACCCGGGGCGGAATGTGCCTATATAAAAAGCCGGCCCGTATAGGCCGGCCCGTTATGCGCTGACGATGAGCTTTTTAAATTCCTCCGTCAAAAGCGGGACGATTTCAAACAAATCTCCGACAATGCCGTAGTCCGCAACCTTGAAAATATCGGCTTCGGGATCTTTGTTGATCGCGACGATGATTTTGCTGTTTGACATGCCGGCGAGATGCTGAATTGCTCCCGAGATGCCGCAGGCGATGTAAAGATCGGGCGTGACGACTTTTCCGGTTTGCCCGATCTGCAGGGAATAGTCGCAGTAATCTGCATCACACGCCCCGCGCGAGGCTCCGACCGCGCCTCCAAGCACATCGGCAAGCTCCTTAAGCGGCTTAAAGCCGTCTTCGCTTTTCACGCCGCGTCCGCCGGCGACGATAATTTTCGCCTCTGACAAATCAACGCCTTCAGACGTTTTCTTGACGACATCCCTGATGATCGTTCTGATATCGGCAACCTTGACCGGAACGCTTTCGACTTGTCCCGTCCGGCTTTCATCTTTGGCGAGCGGCGAGATGTTGTTCGGTCTGATCGTCGCAAAAATCGTATCATCGTCAGAAACGATCCGCTCAAACGCTTTCCCCGAATAAATCGGCCGCGTAAAGACGACATTTCCGCCTGCCACACTGACGTCGATCGCATCTGAGATCAGCCCTGTACCAAGGCGGGCAGCAACTTTCGGCGTAAAATCCTTTCCCACTGATGTGTGCCCGGCAATGATTGCATCCGGCTCTTCTTTTTCCAATATCGGCATAAACGCTTGCACGAAACCGTCAGATGTATAGTTTTTCAGGAGCGGGTCCTCGGCCGTCAGCACTTTGTCAGCGCCGTAATGGATCAGTTCGCCTGCATAATCTGAAACGTCTTCTCCGATCAGAACCGCGACCACCTCTCCCCCTTCGGCGATCGTTTTTCCCGCGGCTATGGCTTCAAAGGTGACATTTCTTAATGCGCCGTCCCGGCATTCTCCCAATACGATAACTTTTTTGCTCATATCCGTTTCCCCCTGTATTTTGATGACCGTGTTTCTCCCTTAAATCACTTTGGCTTCGCTTCTGAGCAGTGACACGAGCTCTCTTGCCTGCTCTTCCGGCTCACCTTCAATGATTTTGCCGGCTTCTTTTTTCGGAGGCAGAAAGCGCTCAATCGCCTTTGTTTTCGCGGCTACGTCTTCTTCATTAAGATCGAGGTCATCGAGCTCAAGCTCTTCAAGAGGCTTTTTCTTCGCCTTCATGATACCGGGAAGCGAAGGATAGCGCGGTTCATTTAGCCCTTGCTGAGCGGTCGCAACAAGCGGAAGA
This sequence comes from Bacillus sp. JJ675, assembly GCF_036963165.1. Classification (NCBI taxonomy): domain Bacteria; kingdom Bacillati; phylum Bacillota; class Bacilli; order Caryophanales; family Bacillaceae; genus Bacillus; species Bacillus sp. JJ675. Next base: position 157,029 of record NZ_JBALMR010000018.1, read on the forward strand.
GACGTTTGCACGACTTCAAGGTCTCCCTCTGCGTCGCGTTCTGCTTCAACATCGCTGCCGTTTACCTCAAGCTTTGTAATGGTCGTGACGCACGGAATGCCGAGCAGCTCGGCCAGCCGCGGCGCGACCTGTCCGGATCCGCCGTCAATCGCCACATTTCCGCCGAGAATGATGTCATAATCGCGGTCTTTTAAATAATGATAAAGGATGGCTGACGCCGTATATTGATCAGCTTCCTCCAAATCGTCTTCAATGTTGATCAAAACGGCTTTGTCGCACCCCATCGCCAGAGCCGTCCTGAGTTCCTTTTCAGCTTCCTCTTCACCGACGGTGACGGCCGTGATCTCGCCGCCGTGCTTCTCCTTTAATTGGAGCGCCTCTTCAATCGCGTATTCATCGTACGGATTGATGATAAATTCCGCTCCGTCCCGGCTGATTTCCCCTTGTTCAATGTGAATTTTTTCTTCCGTATCAAACGTGCGCTTCATTAAGACATAAATGTTCATATTCGCTTTATCCCCCTTGTTTTCGCGCTTGTTACTCCCCTTTGAAATGCGGCTTGCGCTTCTCTAAAAAGGCCTGGATCCCTTCTTTTGCATCTTCTGAACGGAATACGTCGCCAAAGTGCTTTCCTTCAAGCTTCAGGCTTCCTTCATACGAATACACCTTGTTTGAATGGAGCAGCTCGATGACATAAGCCAATGTTTTCGGGCTTTTCTCAGCAAATTTACGGGCCAGCTCTTTTGCCTTCTCAAGCACTTCGGTTTCATCTTTCGCCAGGATGGTGACAAGGCCGTATTCAAACGCTTCCTTTCCGGAAATCGGTTCAGACGTTCCGATCATTTCGAGCGCTTTGGCAGTGCCTACGTATTTCGGAAGGCGCTGTGTTCCGGCAAACCCCGGAATGATGCCGAGATTCAGCTCTGGAAGGCCGAGCTTTGCCTGTTCCTCAGCGATCCGGATATGGCAGGCCATCGCCAGCTCAAGCCCGCCGCCAAGCGCTGCGCCGTGAATGGCGGCGATGATCGGCTTTGGAAACGATTCGACCTTTTCAAACATCTGCTGTCCTTTGTCGGCAAGGGCCGAGTAATCCGATCCGTCCATCAATTCGGTAAATTCCTTAATATCCGCACCCGCTGAGAAAAATCTTCCTTCACCGTGAATGATAATGCTTCTGACATTGTTGTCTGAGGCAAGCTGATCAAGACATGCTGACAGATCGTCAAGGACCTTTGTGGAAAGCGCATTTGCAGGCGGATGCTGAATCGTGATGACGGCAACATGGCCGTCTGTCGCAACAGTTATTGTCCTCATGATTATTTCTCCTCCTTCTTCCTGCTGAAACCGTGTATCAGCAATTCGTGAATGCTGTCTGCCAGCTGCGGCAGATCGTATTTTTGATCATTCATCACCCAGGTCGTGACAGTCTCATCGACGGTCCCGAAAATCATCTGTTTCGCCAGCCGCACATCAAGCTTATCTTGAAATTCGCCAGCTTCTTTTCCCTCGGTGATGATGTCCTCCAGAATCATTAAATAACCTTTTAGAATTTCATTGATTTTCAGGCGCAGCTCCCGGTGCGACTGCCTCAGCTCAAGCTGGGTCACAATCGCCAGGTGCCTGTCGCCGCTGAGCAGCTCAAAGTGCTTCTTGATGAACAGCGCAAGCTTCTCGGTCGCCGAGTGCTTCGCTTTCATCTCTTCATTCATCTGCTCGATAAACTGGCCCATTTTCTCTTTGAATAACGAAATGAGAATATCTTCTTTATTTTTAAAATAAAGATAAATGGTCCCGTCCGCCACGCCGGCCTGCTTCGCGATCTTTGAAACCTGTGCCTGATGGTATCCGTTTTCTGCAATCACAATAACAGCTGCGTCGATGATCTGCATATACTTTGGTCGCTTTTGTTTCAATTGGTTTCGTTCCTTTCCGCTTAAATGAATGAGTATTCATTCATGACTTAATCGTAAATAAAATGACGCGCTTTGTCAAGCGCTAGAAAAGAACTTCTTCCCGATCCGCCGCCGGCGGCAGACGGCTGATCAGGATATTATACGTTCGCCTTTTCGTCTTGAACGAGCGCCCTTCTTAAAATCTTGCCGACCGCCGTTTTCGGAAGTTCGTCCCTGAACTCATAGACCTTCGGAACTTTGTAAGGAGCAAGGCGCGATCTGGCATATTCGTCCAATTCCTTTTCCGTAATTGTAACATGTTCTTTTAAAACGACAAAGGCTTTCACGGTCTCTCCCCTGTATTCGTCGGGAATTCCCGCTACGACCGCCTCCTGCACCGCTTCGTGCTCGTAAAGCACCTCTTCGATTTCGCGTGGGTAAATGTTGTAGCCGCCGGCAATGATCATGTCTTTCTTTCTGTCGACGATGTAAAAGAAGCCGTCCTTATCCATGTATCCGATATCCCCGGTAAAAAGCCAGCCGTCACGGAGAACGGCTGCCGTTTCCTCACAGTTGTTCCAGTACCCTTTCATGACCTGCGGGCCTTTCACAACGATTTCTCCGTGCTCATAAGGCTCCAGAAAACCGCACGTGTCTTCCGAAAAGATGGCGGCGTCTGTGCCGGGCCACGGACAGCCTATGCTTCCCGCTTTATTTTTGTCCCAAATAAAATTGGCATGGGTGATGGGCGCCGCTTCAGACAGTCCGTAACCTTCAACAAGCTTGCCTCCGGTAATGTTTTCGAACTGCTGCTTGACCTCGACGGGCAATGCTGCCGATCCGCTTAAACAGCTTTTGATGGACGACAGATCATACCGCTTGAGATCAGGATGGTTCAACAGGGCGATATAAATGGTGGGCGCGCCGGGAAATATGGTCGGCTTTTCTTTATCGATCGTCTTCAAGGCGGTTTCTGCATCGAATCTCGGCAAAAGGACCATTTCATACCCTTGCCTGATCGTAAAGTTGAGGACTGCCGTCATCCCGTATACGTGAAAAAACGGAACGATGCCGAGCACTTTCTCGTTTCCTTTTTTTAATCGGTAAAACCATGCCGCACACATTTCCAAATTGGCTAAAATATTTCGGTGGGAGAGCATGACGCCTTTCGGAGTTCCTGTCGTGCCTCCAGTATATTGCAAAACCGCGATGTCGTGAGCGGGATCAATGCCGATTTCCGGCGGATGCGGAGGGACGGGGCGCTTCATGATCGTCCGAAACAGATGCGTCGTTTCGTTTTCCGCGATTTCGATCGAAAACCGCTGCTGCTTTTTTTGGACAAACGGATACAGCAAATTTTTCGGAAAAGGCAGGTAATCTTTAATTCCCGTTGCAATAATATGCTTCACGTTTGTTAACGCTTTCATTTTGAAAGCCGCCGGGTACAGCACATCAAGGGTAATGATCATTTCAGCTCCGCTGTCTTTCAGCAAATGTTCAAGCTCTCTTTCCGTGTAGAGAGGATTCGTCTGGACGACGATCCCGCCGGAGAAGAGTACGCCGTAGTACGCGATGACGGCCTGAGGACAGTTCGGCAGCATGATTGATACCCTGTCTCCTTTTTTCATGCCGAGCATCAATAAATAATCTGCCATTTTTAACGCTTCTTCATATACTTGCTGATACGTTCGTTTCTTTCCGAGAAAATGAATCGCTGTTTTTTCAGAAAACTGTCGGGCGGATTGTTGCAGGATGGAGTGCAGTGTCTGATCTTCAAACTGGAGGTCATGAGGAATTTGTTCTGGATAGTGAAGCAGCCACGGCTTTTCAGTCGGCATAAGATCCCCCCTTTAAACAAAATATAGTCTCGATTTCAGTATATCAAAACAATTTTCAGAACGTAATGATTTTTTTAAATAAAGAAAAAGACGCCAAAGGTACCAGCCTCTGAAAGCGTCTTTTTTCTTAAGCGTAAAACAACATATAAATGAGACCGATGATTACAAATACCCCGGCAGCGCAAAACAGGATTTTCGCTAATTTCTCCATGTCTGTCCCCTTTAGATTCCGGCGGCCACGACGAATGACAGGCCGACGGAGATCACAAATGAAATGAAACCGACGGCTCGGTTGTCGTTTTCGATTTCCTTGTCAATTCTGAATCGAGGCGTCAGGAATTCGAAAATGAAATAGCCGATCAAAAGCAGCATGAAGCCGAACAATCCCCACCCCATCATTTGCAGAAGGGAATTGTGCTGGCTGATCGACTTTTGCAGAACGTTGGCGATGCCTAAAATTTTCCCGCCCGTGGCCATCGCCACCGCCATGTTTCCTTTTTGAATCTCCTCCCAGTTTTTATACGTGGTGACGAGTTCGAATACGGTCAAGAAGATGACCAGGCAAAGAACGGAAACGCTGTAGTAGGCGGCGATTTCCACGAGATCATTTTCCCAAAACTCTTTCATGTTTCCAGACTCCCTTTTTATTTTAGTTCGACAATCGTAACTCCTGATCCTCCCTCTCCCGCTTCGCCGAACCGGGAGTTTTTCACGCTGCGGTGGTTTTTCAAGAGGTCCTGAACGCCTTTCCTGAGAGCGCCCGTTCCTTTTCCGTGAATGATCGATACCCGCGGATATCCGGCGAGAACCGCATCGTCCAGATATTTTTCAACCCGGTGGAGCGCGTTTTCATAGCGTTCTCCCCTGAGGTCGAGCTCAAGCGATACGTGATAATCCTTGCCTTTGACTTTGGCGATCGATTGCTGCTTTTCGGGTTCTGGCGCCGATTTCAAAAATTCAAGATCCTTTTCTTTCACTTTCATCTTCAGGATGCCGATTTGCACGTTCCATTCGTCAGCACCTGTTTTTTCAAGCAGCGTTCCTTTTTGGCCAAAGGTGAGAACCTTGACCTCGTCGCCCGGATTCAACGTACGCTTGTCCGTTTTTTTCTGAACGGGCTTTTTTGTTTTTTCAAAAGAAGGCACCGCTTCTTCAAGGCGCTTTTTCGCCTCGATCAATTCGTGGTCTTTAAACGTTTTCTGCTCGTCTTTTATCATTCTGAGCGACTGGATAATGTCTTCGGCTTCCTTCATCGCTTCCTTGACCTTTTCGGCAGCTTTCTGCTCCGCTTCCTCATAGAGCCTGTCTTTTTTCTCCTGCCACTCGCTGATCTGTTTTTTCAGATCGCGGTGAAGGGCTTCCGCTTCCGCACGGATCGCTTCGGTTTCAGCCAGCTCCGTTTCCGCGCGCTTTTTGCTGTCTTCAAGCGAGGCAATCATCGTATCGACCTCATTGTGCTCAGCCGTCATTTCGGCTTTCGCGCGGCCGATCAAGCGCTCAGGCAAGCCGAGTCGCTTCGATATTTCAAACGCATTGCTTCGCCCCGGCACCCCGATCAGCAGCTTATACGTTGGAGACAATGTTTCGATGTCAAATTCGACGCTTGCATTAATGACATTTTCACGGTTATAGCCGTACGCTTTCAGCTCCGGGTAGTGGGTCGTCGCAATGACGCGGGCGCCGGTCTGGCACACTTCGTCAAGGATGCTGATCGCAAGCGCCGCTCCTTCCTGCGGATCCGTTCCGGCACCGAGTTCGTCAAACAGTACCAGGCTGTTTGGCGTCATGTCCTTTAAAATGTCGACGATGTTCACCATGTGTGATGAGAACGTACTCAAGCTTTGCTCGATCGACTGTTCGTCCCCGATGTCCGCAAATACTTGATCAAACACCGCGGTTTCCGAGCCTTCCTCAGCCGGAACGTGAAGTCCGGACTGGGCCATTAAGGTCAAAAGGCCGAGCGTTTTCAGCGTAACCGTTTTTCCGCCCGTATTCGGGCCCGTGATCACGATCGTTGTATAATCACCGCCGAGCTCGATATCGTTCGGAACGACCTGATCGGCGGGCAAAAGCGGATGGCGCGCCCGGATGAAGCGGACATAGCCGTCTCTATTGACGGCCGGCTTGACTGCCTTCGTCGCCTTCGCATATTTCGCTTTTGCAAAAATAAAATCGAGGGTTTGCAGGATCTTTACATTGTGTAACAGTTCATCCGTGTGCTCCGCCGTTTTTTCCGTCAGCACGCGCAAAATCCGTTCGACCTCCTGCTTTTCGTTTACTTTCGCCTGGCGGAGCGAATTGTTCATATCGACGATGACCTGGGGCTCGATAAACAGCGTAGCCCCGGAAGATGACTGGTCATGCACAATCCCCCCGTAGCTTGACCTGTATTCCTGTTTAACGGGGATGACGAAACGGTCGTTTCGAATCGTAATGATCGTGTCTGAAAGCATTTTTTGCGCTGAAGAGGACCGGAGCATCGCTTCCAGACGGTCTCTGATTCTTGATTCGAGCGTCCTCAGCTGCGTTCTGATTCCCCTTAGGGTCTCTGATGCATGGTCAAGGACCTCTCCGTGGTCATCGATGCACGAGTTAATGTCTTTCTCCAAGTCTGACAGCGGAATCAGCTGTTCCGCATACTGATGAAGGTGAGGAATCTCAACGCCGTCTTCAAACAAACTTTCGAGAAAATGCTTCATCTGTTTGGCGGCGTATAACAGACCTGATATTTCCGTAAACTCGGCCGGGCTTAAGATGCTGCCGATTTCGGCTCTTCTGACCGCTTTTCTGATGTCCGACAGCCCGCCGAAAGGGGCGCTGCCTTTCAGGCGCAGGACAGTCCCCGCCTCATCGACTTCTTCCAGGAGCTTTTTGACCTCCTCAAATGAGCGGGAAGGCTTCAGGTCAAAGAGCATCTCCTTCCCTAAAGAAGATGCCGCATGCTCTGCAAGCTGCTCTTTTACTTTATGAAATTCGAGTGCTGATAGCGCTTTTTGCTGCAAAATCAATTAAACCTCCTTAAGATCGGCGGCGAGACAAAAACGCGCGGACTTCGTCAAGCGAACGGGCATTCAGTACGTTCGCTTTCGGGGTCCATCCTTTTCTCGCTGCCGTAACGCCCGTTTCCATATCGTCTAGCATCGACGTGTTGTGGGCGTCCGTATTAATGACAAGCGTCACCCCTGCGGCATTCGCTTTGAGCAAATGCTCCATTCTGAGATCGAGCCTCGCGGGGTTGGCGTTCAGCTCCAACGCCGTATTCGTTTCTTTGGCGAGTTCGATCAGCCGGTCGATATCGACTTCATAGCCGGCCCGTCTTCCGATGAGCCTGCCGGTTGGGTGGGCGATAATATCGACGTGCTGATTTTTCAGCGCGTTTTCGAGCCGTTTCATGATGACGTGCTCCGGCTGTGAAAAGCTTGAATGGATGGAAGCGATCACAAGATCCATTTCCGCCAGCAGCTCATCGTCATAATCGAGTGATCCGTCAGGCAGTATATCCATCTCAACGCCTTTGAATATGTGAAAATCGGTAAATTCTTTGTTCAGTTCGTCAATTTCCTTCGCTTGCATGCGCAGCCTTTCCGGCGTTAAGCCGCCTGCGACTTTTAAATATTGCGAATGATCGGTGACCGCCATATATTTGTATCCTTTTGCCATGCAGGCTTCGGCCATTTCCCTGATCGAAAACGCGCCGTCGCTCCATGCCGAGTGCATATGGAGATCCCCTTTGATATCATCTGAGGTAATCAGTCCGATATCGTCTCTGTACTCATCGACTTCTTTGCCGGTCTCCCTCAGCTCAGGCGGAATAAAGGGCAATCCGAAGTGGGCGAAAAACTCTTTTTCGCTTGAGAACGTTTGAATATCTCCCGTTTCAACCGTCTCGACTCCGTACTCGCTGATTCTTTCGCCTCTTTCTTTGGCGAGCTGGCGCATTTTAATATTATGATCTTTTGATCCTGTAAAATGGTGGAGCGTCGTCGGAAACTGCTCTTCGGTCACAAGCCTGAAATCGGCGCTGATTTCGTATTCAAACGCAAATGTCAGCGATACTTTCGTATCACCGCTGGCAATGACCTCTTTAATGTTTGACAGCTTCAGGAGCCCCTCGCGGACCAGGGCCGGATCTGTGACGGCCATGATATAGTCCAGATCTTTCACGGTTTCTTTGGCCCGTCTGAGGCTTCCGGCGCGCGAAAACTTGATCAGTCCCGGGATCCCTTCAAGCTGCCCTTCAATCACCTCGGCAACGGCGAGCGCCGCCGCGATCGGATACCGTTCAGGACGTTTTCCGGCTTCTCCGAGAGCCTGAAGGATTTTTTCCTCCGTTTTTTTGCCGAATCCGGCCAGCCCCTGAACCTTTTGCTGCTCACAGGCCTCTTTTAATGATTCCGCGTCACAGACGCCCAATTCCTGGTAGAGCTTGGCGATTTTTTTGCCGCCGAGACCGGGCAGCTTCAAAAGCGGAACAAGCCCTTCCGGAACCTCCTCTTTTAAACGTTCAAGCGTGCTCGATGCCCCGTGATCCATATATTCCTTAATGACGGCATACGTCCCTTTGCCGATCCCGGAAAGCGACATCATATCATCGATTTCGGAAAGGCTGCGGTCATCTTGTTCAAGCGCCGCGGCGGCTTTTCTGAAAGCGGATATTTTAAACGGGTTGTCCCCTTTTAGCTCCATGTAAATCGCAATCGTTTCAAGCAATCTGATGACATCTTTTTTATGCAATATGTTTCACCTCTTATTTCCCCGTGTTCACCTGATTCCATCATACAAATTTTTGGCTGATCCTACAATCATTCGACAAATTGCAGCCGGAAAAAAAAACTTCTCCGAAAAGAGAAGTTTTTAAGATCCGTACTGAACCGGCAGATTCTTTAACAAGTTTGATAAATACGGGGTTTTATTTACAATCATATCAGCCAATACGGAGTGGGCCATCATGTTTTGCAGAACGTCGATCGGCAGCAGCGATCCGACGAACAGGACGATGAAAATGAACAGGTAAATCTCCGCAAAACCGAGCACAGCTCCGAGAATTTGGTTGATTTGTTTAAGAACCGGGATTTGCGCGACAGCATCCAAAAATGATGCCGCAATTCTCAATAGGATAATCGTCAGGAAAAAGAGAATCAGAAACGCAATCATATTATAGTAGGCATTTTCAATGCTTCCGTTGATAAATGTAAGCGCGGACTGCCCGCCCGTGAAATCCGGCGACGGAATCCAGCTCAGCTTCGGCGCAAGGTCGCGGTAATAGATCCCCGCCACGGCAATCGCTGCGATAAACGTCACCAAACGGATAAACTGGCGGATAAATCCTCTTTTCAGACCGATAAACAAACCGGACAAAAGCAAAACAATAATGATGATATCTAGCATCTTGATGTTCAATCCTTTTCTTTAATTTGTCCTTTCAATCTCTCAAATTCTTCCTTCAGCTTCAAATAATCATGCACAACATTTACCGCCGTCAAAACGGCGAGTTTATTTATGTCAAGATACGGATTTTTTTCATTGATTTCTCTCATTTTATCATCGACAATTGAGGCAACGTGCCTCATATGGCTTTTCGTTTCATCGCCGACAATTGTGAATTGCTGACCGTAGATGTCAACTGTTGTTTTCGTTTTTCGACCATCAGACAACGTTTCTCCTCCATTCCTGCAACGAGAATCCTAGACTCTATCATAACATGTTTAGAGATTGAATGGAAAGACGAGCCCTCCGCTGTTATGATACACTTATAAAAACGTGTGAAAAAGCCTGTTTTACCGGCTAAAAAAGGAGATTAAACCGTGTCACATTCAGTTTTAAAACTTCCCCAGTCTGTTATTGAACGCATGAAAAGCCATTACCGTTCCGACATCACCTCCCTTTCTGTGCAGGGAGCGGTTTTTCAGGCGAAGCCCCAAGGCTGCACCATTACGGCATATAAATCCGGAAAGGTGCTGTTTCAGGGAAAAAACGCCGAAACAGAAGCCGGACGGTGGGCGGCTTCTGCCGAAGCACCAGCAGCAGCAAAATCCGCTGCCAAACCGCGTACCGCTTCTCTTTATCAGCCGCCTGAAGGCATCGGCTCAATGTCTGTCATCGGCTCGGACGAAGTCGGCACCGGAGATTACTTCGGTCCGATGACAGTCGCATGCGTGTACGCGGATAAAACAAAGCTTCCGCTTCTGCAAGAGCTCGGCGTCAAGGATTCCAAACATTTAAAAGATCCGCAAATCGTCGAAATCGCCCGCGACCTCATCAAGACGGTCCCATACAGCCTGCTCGTGTTAAAAAACGAAAAATACAATGAATTGCAGGAAAAAGGCATGAGCCAAGGGAAAATGAAAGCCCTCCTGCACAACCAGGCGATCACAAACCTTCTGAATAAACTTGACGGAACCCGGCCTGAAGCAATTTTAATCGACCAGTTCGCAGAACCGGCCGTTTATTTTAAACACTTGGCCGGCAGAAACGCGATCAAAGAACGTACATATTTCAGCACAAAAGCGGAAGGCATTCACCTGTCCGTCGCCGCCGCTTCGATCATCGCGCGCTATTCATTTTTAATGGAAATGAACAAGCTTTCAAAAGAAGCCGGCATGACGCTTCCGAAAGGAGCGGGACCGCTCGTCGATGAAGCGGCCGCAAAGCTGATCAAGAAACACGGCGAAGCAGCGCTCGGCCATTTCACGAAACGCCACTTTGCGAATACGGAGAAAGCAAAGCGGCTGGCGTCGAAAATCTGAATGTGCCAAACAGCGGGAACTTCTGACTTGCAGGGGTTCCCGGCGGTTTTGGCAGGAAGCACAAATTCCCGGGGTTCCGGGGAGTATTTCTGCTCGCGGCTATATCCTGCATTAATCCCGGCTTTTCACGATGAAACTGACAATATTCTTATCATCGATCCATTTACAGTAAATATTCGAAACGGAATGGGTGTATCGTCTTGGCAAGACATAATGATCTTCATGATCATAAGGATTATTTCTCTGTCATTTTCATTAATTTTTTATGCTAGCTCCCAATAAGAGTAACCATTCTACAAATATTTCTATTCTTCGGTGTCACGGCAGTCACCTTCTATAACAGGTTCTCCTGATTAAGCTTTGCTTTATTATGGTATGTACTTAGTTATATTGGAATCACTGAGATATTCCACATAAATCAAGCCCATTATCATAACCCTTCTTAAAGAGCATTGAAAAACAGGGGCAGCAAAAGGTACGTCCTGAGATCACGGTCCATTGGCATCCCGGCATCATAATCAAGTAAAAAAGCAGACCACCCCGCCTGCTTTTTTTATGTATACTGACTGTCCCCGATTCCCGTTATCGCTTGGAATGAATTTAATATCCGGCCGTAGCCATTCCTAATACAACACCAAATAAACCACAAGCGATAGCTGCGATCATCATAATTGTGCCGTGTTGTACTTTCCCATTACTTCTTACTAGATATCCAAAAATAACTCCTCCTGCACCAAATAAAATCGGAATAAGCAGCAGTGATATACCGGTACATATCCAGCCTAAAATGATAAATGTTTGAGTATTATTGCTTGGGTTTTTCGTCATAGTCCCGATCCTTTCTGAATGGTTATTTTGCACTATTAATGATTTTATACTAAAAAAAAGAAATATGAAATAGTTTTTTCCAGCGATCCAGAGGAAAGCGATTTGGTTAAAATTTATTGAGAGAAAGAATGAGGTACAAAATAAGGTTCATAGAGGAGGAAGGCTTGTCCATCGTTTATGCGAAACAACAATGATATGGCCAGGCAGCGCCTTTCTCGTGCTTCTATTCCCGCAGGAAACACAAAGCGGCGCAACCTTTGCTGAATTTCGATCTTTTTGCTTGAGATTATTACAATTTATCAGAAGATTAGCAAATAAAAGGCCTATAGATCTGTTTGAAAAGCCCTGTCAAACGGCAGATTTTTTGTCGAATTTCAACGAACTTTGTAGTTACATTGAAAGGTTTGTCATAAGAATCCATGTATATTTTCCTCTTTTTGGACAAAAAAGGGATTTCTAGTTAACTAGACGAATCTTTAGTCTGTTAAAAACTAAGGAGGGAATTTTTTAAATGAAAAAACGGTCTTTATTCTTTACTTTATTGCTTTCTGCAAGTTTAATACCCGGGGCGGCGGGAGTCGCGGAAACGGGCGGTCATCATGAGCATGTTCATGAAGCGAAAGGGATTCATAAGGAAGCATTGCCTAAACCTAAGGAAGGTTTTAAAGATTTAACCGGCAAAGTTCACATTGAAAAAACAACGAAAACAAAGGTGTTGGATGAAAAAGGAAACACAACCGGTACGATGACATTTAACAAGAATGTAAACACCGGCACATTTTCGACTCAAGCCAGCACGGGCAAACAAAAGGTAAACGTATTGGCAGTGGCTGATAAGCAATTTCGGACGAAATATAAGGATTGGAAAACAAGAATCGTCCAAATTGTTGAGGAGGCGGACGAAATGTTTAACCGCGACCATGATATTGACTTTGTCGTGGAAGCCTTTGCCCCTTGGAATTCTTCCGGTAAGAACGCCTCTGACATTCTTGACAACCTTGCGGCCAAATTCGAGGGCCAGCCTTATAAATTTGTAGCCGGCTTTACAGCCAACGACAACTTTGAAGCGGGCGGCATCGCTTTTCAATATCCTGTTAAGCCGGACGGTCCCGCCTTCAGCGTCACGCTCGACATGGGAACGGAAAATTCGGCAAAAGCGGCAAGACACGAATTTTCCCATAACTTCGGCGTGGAACATGATCCGCAAGGAAGCGGAATCCGCTGCATTATGAACTATGACTACGCATACACAGTCGATGTCTGGGATGAGGCTCACAACGAGCTCATCGAGAAAAATAAAGTTTGGTATCAATAACAAAACATAACCGGTTCCTGATACATGGGAACCGGTTATGTTTTTAAGTTTTATCCTCTTAACACAGCGTGATACGTTTCCTCCAGGGCTTTCAGCACTTTGTCGTGAACTTTTGTCACTTCTTCTTCTGTCAGCGTTTGTTCCGGATTTAAATATTGGAGGCTGAAAGCGACCGATTTTTTGCCTTCTTCCATGTGCTCGCCTTCGTAGACGTCAAAAACGTGCACTTCCTTCAATAATTTCCCTCCGGCTTTTTTGATGACGTCTTCAAGCTGGCCGCTTGCGATGTCTTTGTTTACGACAAGCGCGATGTCGCGTGTGACGGATGGGTATTTCGGAATGGCCGTATACGTGATGGCCGGAACGTCCAGAGCGAAAAGTGCGTGCAAGTCAAGCTCGAATACGTACGTTTCTTTCAGATCAAGCTCTTTTTCGACTGATGGGTGGAGCTGGCCGATGAAACCGATTAGGCTGCCGTTGTGCAAAATATTGGCCGTCCGTCCCGGATGAAGCTCTTTTCTTTCAGATTGAACGAATTCGATGCCTTCCTGCACTCCGAGCTTTTCTAAAAGGCCTTCGACGATGCCTTTGGCGACGAAGAAGTCAACCGGCTTTTTCTCGCCCTGCCAAAGGTTTTTGTGCCACAGTCCTGTCACGGCTCCGGCGACATGCTCTTTTTCGACCGGTTTTGTCTGTTCTTCGACTTTTAAGAAAACCGAGCCGATTTCGTAAAAGGCTGCTGAATCGGTCTGCCGCGCCAGGTTATAGGCGACAGAGTCGAGCAGGTTCGGAAGCAGGCTGTGCCTTAATACGCTTCTTTCTTCACTCATCGGCAGTGAAAGGATCGTTTTGAACGACTTTTCAAGGGCGAATGCGGTCGCTTTTTTATCGTTTGTCAGCGAGTACGTGATCGCCTGTGAAAGCCCCGCGCCTTCCAAAAAGCGTCTGACCTTTCTCCGCTTTTCCTGATACGGGGTGAGACCGCCGGTAAAGCCTGCCACCTCAGGAAGCGTAGACGGGATATTGTCATAGCCGTACAATCGTGCGACCTCTTCGATCAGGTCCTCTTCGATCGTAATGTCGCCCCTTCTCGTCGGAACGGTTACGGTGAGCTTGCCGTCAGCTTCTTCTACGGAAAAGCCGAGCTTCTTGAAAATATCGGCCATTTCCTCTTTGCTGATGGACATGCCGAGCACTTTCGTCACTTTATCAGCGGACAGGCTGATGACTTTTGGCTCGATATCGAGGTGATTTTCTTCCACAGTGCCCTCCAGCACGGTTCCGCCTGCATAGCGGCTGATCAGGTCTGCGGCCCGTTCTGCGGCGAGGCTCACCCGCGCAGGATCGATTCCTTTTTCGAAGCGGATGCTTGATTCGCTTCGAAGCCCGAGGTCTTTTGAAGCTTTGCGTACGACTTTTCCGCTGAAATATGCCGCTTCAAGCAAAATCGTCTTCGTATCTTCGCGGACTTCAGAATCTGCTCCGCCCATCACGCCTGCTACTGCCTGCGGAATAGAGCCGTTTGTGATGACAAGGTGATCGGCTGACAACGTTCTTTCCTGCTCATCGAGCGTCACAATCGTTTCGTTTTCTTTCGCTTTGCGGATGACGACCTCTTTTGAGCCGAAGCGGTCATAGTCAAAAGCATGCAGAGGCTGGCCGTATTCGAGCAGGACAAAGTTTGTAATATCGACGACATTGTTGTGCGGTCTGATTCCTGCATTCATCAGCTTCGTCTGCATCCAGAGCGGAGACGGACCGATATTGACATCCTTAATGATTTTTGCCGCATACATAGGATTTGCTTCCCGGTCTTCGATTTGAACCGAAATGTAATCTTCCGCTTTTTCAGCACCCGGCTGATATGACGGTTCAGGAAACTTCACATCGCGTCCGAGAATCGCCGCCACCTCGTAGGCGACGCCGAGCATATTCATCGCATCGGCGCGGTTCGGCGTGAGTCCGAGCTCCAGCACCGCATCATCGAGCGCAAGGCTCTTCAGCGCGTCCGTTCCGGTTTCGGCATCGCCCGGGAATACGAAAATGCCTTCCGCGTATTCCTTAGGCACGAGCTTGCCTTGAATGCCGAGCTCCTGAAGCGAGCAGATCATACCGTTTGACTCTTCGCCGCGGAGCTTCGCTCTCTTGATTTTAAAATTGCCCGGCAGTACGGCGCCGACCGTTGCAACGGCTACTTTTTGCCCTTTATCGACGTTCGGGGCGCCGCAAATGATTTGAACTGGCTCATCAGCGCCGATATCGACGAGACACTTGTTTAATTTGTCTGCGTTCGGATGCTGCTCCCGCTCAAGAACATGTCCGATGACAACCCCTTTGATGCCCTCGCCTTTGTATTCAACGCCTTCTACTTCGATCCCGCTTCTTGTAATCTTTTCCGCAAGCATCTCAGGCGTCATTCCGTCTAAATTCACGTACTCTTCCAACCATTTATATGAAACAAACATCACGCGTCCTCCTCTTTAAGCCTGTTTAAATTGAGATAAAAATCTGACATCGTTCGTATAGAAATGACGGATATCGTCAATGCCGTATTTCAGCATCGCGATGCGTTCGACACCCATTCCAAACGCAAAGCCCTGATACTGTTTGGAATCAAATCCCGCCATTTCAAGCACGTTCGGATGGACCATTCCTGCACCGAGAATTTCGATCCAGCCTGTTTGTTTACAAACGGAGCAGCCTTTTCCTCCGCATTTGAAACAGGAAACGTCAACTTCAACAGATGGTTCTGTGAACGGGAAGAAGCTTGGACGCAGTCTGATTTCGCGATCTTCGCCGAACATCTTTTTCGCGACGGTTTCAAGCGTGCCTTTCAAATCGCTCATGCTGATGTTATGATCGACGCAAAGCCCTTCGATCTGCATAAACTGGTGAGAGTGCGTTGCATCGTCGTTGTCACGGCGGTACACTTTTCCCGGGCAGATGATTTTCACCGGGCCTTTTCCTTTATACTTTTCCATCGTACGCGTTTGAACCCCTGATGTTTGTGTTCTCATCAGCGTGTCTTCGGTGATGTAGAAGCTGTCCTGCATATCGCGCGCCGGATGATCCTTCGGAAGGTTCAATGCTTCGAAATTGTAGTAATCCGTTTCCACTTCTGGGCCTTCTTCTACAGAATATCCCATGCTGATAAACAGGTCTTCAATGTCCTCGATCACGATGGTCAGCGGATGCTTTGCGCCCGTTTTGACGGGATTTCCCGGAAGCGTAACATCGATCGTTTGACTTTTGAGCTTTCTTTTGACCTCTTCTTCTTCAAGACGTGCGTTTTTTTCAGCAATCGCGGCGGCAATCGTCTCTCTGACTTCGTTTGCCAATGCGCCCATTTTCGGCCTTTCTTCTGCGGAAAGCTTCCCCATTCCCCTGAGCACTTCTGTAATTGGTCCTTTTTTGCCTAGATACGCGACACGGACATCGTTGACTTCTTTTAATGACTGTGCGGCTTCAACTTTGGCTACCGCTTCTTTTTCAAGCTGTTTCAGCTGTTCCTGCATGTTTAGCAATTCCTCCTTTTATCTGGACAAACCGATGAATGACAAATAAAAAAGCCCCTTTCTTATTGAAAGGGACGAATCGTGGCCCGCGGTACCACCCTTTTTAAACAAAGCAAAACAAGCTTTGTTTCTCGCTTCATTGACATAACGGATTGGCTCCGGTTCGCCTTTACGCATATCATGCGGTCCCGGCGACAACTCAAGAGGTGAAACGTTTTTTTAGCCTGCCATAAAAATGCTTTCAGTCCGGGGCATTTTCTCCCTGAATGGCGGCGCTTAAAAAAACCGTCCTCTGTCACTGTTTTTCAACATATTACATTCATTATAGTGAATTCCATCATCGTGTGCAAGCGGTTATCCGCGCAGATGGTAAAGCAGGACCGCCGCAGCGGCGGCCACATTCAAAGACTCGGCTTTGCCGTAAATGGGAACGTACAGGTTCCTGTCCGTCCGGCCGAGCAGATCGGGATCAACGCCTGCTCCTTCATTTCCGATCAGAAGGGCAAACGACTTCGACGGCGGTGCTTCCTTGAATGGCACGGCATTTTGCAGCGCGGTGCCGTAAACCGGAATCCGTTTTTCTTTAAGCTCTTCGATCAGCCCGGAAAGCTCCGCTTTTACGATCGGGATATGGAAATGCGAGCCTTGGGCTGACCTGAGCGTTTTGGCGTTGTACGGATCAACCGTCCCGTGTCCGACGACAACGGCATCGATTCCTGCGGCATCAGCGGTCCGAATGATCGTTCCCAAATTGCCGGGGTCCTGGACGGCATCTGCCAGAAGCAGCTTTTCGTATTGAATGGGCCCTTGTTCAGGGATGCGGCATACAGCCGCGACTGCCTGCGGCGTTTCCGTTTCCGTTACTTGAGAAAAAGCGTCATCGCTCAGGATATAGCACGGAACAGACGCATCCAGTCCAGACGGGATGTCCGCTTCATCCTTGACCATGATTTCTTTTACAATACCGGGGCTTTTTAGCGCCTCCTCCACAAGATGTTCGCCTTCTATTAAAAATGTATTGGTTTTCATCCGTTCTTTTTTCGTATGAAGTTTTTTCCAATCCTTCACTTTTTGATTTTTGGCTGATTCAATTCGTTTCAAATCGTTTGACTCCTTTGTCTGGCAATAGTCACATTATATCTCATGAATGATACATAATAAACCCGGAAACGAGACAGAATATAGAAAATCAGATAAGGAAATGGAGTGAAAAAAGTGGATTTGAATCTGCGACACGCGGTTATCGCCAATGTAACAGGAAACACTCAGGAGGAGCTTGAACACACGATCGTCGATGCAATCCAAAGCGGAGAAGAAAAAATGCTGCCTGGACTGGGCGTTTTGTTTGAAGTGATTTGGCAGAACGCTTCAGAATCAGACAAAAATGAAATGCTTGAGACGCTGGAGCAAGGATTGAAACCGAAGCAATAAAACCGGAGGCTGCAAAAGCCCCCGGTTTATTTTTTCAGCCTGGAATCGACGGCTCCATTCTCAGCGCAGGATCACGCCAAAGCACCATCCACTTCTTAATGGCCGTCACCATAATCACCAGCCCCAGAATGAGCATGATGATCGACAAAATGCCGTTTAATACGCTGTAGCCGGCGGCTTCGGCATTAAAATACACGTGTCTGATCATCCAATATCCCGCATAATTGACCGTTGCATATAAATAAGCGAGCGGAATGAGGCATGTCAGCATATACCGCCTTTTGTCGGCGATTTTTAAGACAACGGTCGCCCCGATGATCAAGCCGACGGATGCCATCAGCTGATTCGAGACGCCAAAAAGCGCCCAAATGGAACTGATATCGCCCGAATACAAGAGGTAGCCCCACATTAAACAGGCGAGCGCGCTTGCGAAGACCGACCCCGGAAGCCAATCCGTTTTTTTGAGCGGTTTGTACACTTCGCCGAAAAAGTCTTGAATCAAGTAGCGGGCCACCCTCGTTCCGGCGTCGATCGCCGTTAAGATAAAGACCGCTTCAAACATGATGACAAATTGGAAGAAATATGAGGCCAAGTGGCTGAAAAACGGAATATCCGTAAAAATATAAGCCATGCCTACGGCAAGCGTCACGGCTCCGCCCGTCCTTCCCTCCAGATCAAGGCCGATTTCGCGGCTGAGCTCAGGCAAGTGGACGGTGTCCATGCCAAGCGTCCGAAATACTTCAGGGGCGCTGTTGATCGCAAAATAATCGCCCGGCTGCAAGGCCGTCGCCGCAATCAATGCCATAATCCCGACAAGGCACTCGACCAGCATGGCGCCGAAGCCGACGAATTTCATATCGCTCCATTTGTCGAGCATTTTCGGCGTCGTTCCGGAACCGACAAACGCGTGGAATCCGGAAATCGCCCCGCAGGCGATCGTGATCGAAATAAACGGCCAAACCGGGCCTGGCGAGACCGGGCCGCCGCCTTTCGTAAATTCGGTAAACGCCGGAAACGGAATCGCCGGATTCACGACAAAAACGCCCGCAATCAACGCGATAAACACGCCGATCTTCATAAAACTGCTCAAATAATCGCGCGGCGCAAGCAGCAGCCAGACAGGGAGCGCCGC
Organism: Bacillus sp. JJ675; assembly: GCF_036963165.1. NCBI lineage: Bacteria > Bacillati > Bacillota > Bacilli > Caryophanales > Bacillaceae > Bacillus > Bacillus sp. JJ675. The sequence continues at coordinate 175,726 of NZ_JBALMR010000018.1, forward strand.
CGCAAAAAACGCATAGACCGGAAGCGCGATCGCGAGCGTTTTCACATCAAGCGTCAGCGCTTCGCCGAGCGGCGTATTCGCGACAGACGGACCGATGAACACACCGGCCATGAGCAAAATGAACCCGCCGGTTGATGCGAGCTTTAAGTTGCCCGTTTTTTTATAAAATAAACCGACTCCCATCGCAATCGGAATCGTAATGGCCACGGCAAACGTCCCCCACGGATTGCGTTCAAGCGCATGGAGCACCACCATCGAAAGCCCTGCCATTGTGATCGTAATAATAAACAGCATTGCAAGCCCGGTGCAAAATCCGGCAACCGGTCCGAGCTCTTCTTTGGCGACTTCAGAAAGCGATTTTCCATTCCTCCGCATCGACGCAAATAAAACGACGATGTCATGAACGGCTCCCCCGATAACCGCTCCGATCAACAGCCATAATAAGCCCGGCAAATAGCCGAACTGCGCAGCCAAAATCGGTCCGACAAGCGGCCCCGCAGCCGCGATGGCCGCAAAATGATGGCCGAACGACACCCATTTATTTGTCGGCACGTAATCTTTGCCGTCTTTTTGAAGATGGGCAGGAGTCGGTTTGTCGTCATTCACCTTCAGCACTTTCGCCATCATAAATGTTCCGTACAAACGGTAGGCGATCGCCAATATGCAGATAGAAGCGATCACAATCGTAATTGCATTCATCCCAATCCCTCCCCCTTTGTTTCCCTTTTAACATAGCCTATCTTTTATGTAAGCGCAATCATCATTTTCAAAAAAACCTTTCCTTACTTTTTGTTTCTGTATTTCAGCGGCTTTTAGATTCCGTTTCATATAGAATCATTTTTAGATTGACACTTTAGCACGATCGTACTAAAATGAAGCCATGAATACAAAAACACAAAAGCGAAGACTGCAAATTATTGAAGACGCCATTCAAGTGCTTGCGGAAGAAGGCTATGCAAATGCCTCTATCGGCAATATCGCAAAAAAGGGGGGAATTAGCAAAGGAGTTGTCACGTATCATTTTCCGAATAAAATGCAGCTAATGAAGGCTGTTGTGGAGCATTCCTACGGACTTGCAGCGCCTTATATGGAAAAGTTCATGGACGGTTTAGACAGTGCACCGGCTACACTCCGTGCCTATATTGAATCAAATCTCAGATTTATGTTTGAACACCCCAAATACGTTACCGCAATCATTGAAGTAGTTTCCAACCTACGAACAGAAAGCGGTGAGCTGTATTATAAGGGTGAAGATGAATCAATATATGAACCGCTGATTGATATTTTTAAGTGGGGACAGGAAATGGAAGGGAGTTTCAGGGAGTTTTCCCCGCTCATTATGGCCAGAACCGTGCGAAGCGTAATCGATTCATTGGGACCAAAAATCGCAAATCATGATATATCAGACATGGAGAGCACGATCTCTGAAATTGTTGATACGTTCGATTATGCAACGAGAAAAACAACTAAATAGGGGGACTATCGTGAGAACTGGCGAATTGCAGAAATTAGACAAAAAAATTGTTGCCGCAAGGAAGCTTGAAGGTGTGATCACGTTATGCGTGTATACCTGCGTTATCCTTGTCTTGCTATACTGCACTTTAACATTCGGCTGGCCAAAATGGATATTGGCCGGAGCATCGTGTTTGGCTATTGCCTCTGTACCATTTGAACTTTATCTTTTGCCAAGGTGGAAGTATCGTTTATGGCGATATCGGATCAGTGAATTAAGCATCCAAATCCATAAAGGGATCTTTTTTAAGCGGAAAGTATTAATTCCCATGGGGAAAGTCCAGCATGTCGAAGCAAAACAAGGCCCTATTTTAAAAAAGTACAATTTATATACGATTACTTTATCGACAGCAGCCGGGAGCCATGAAATTCTGGGATTATCCGAAGGAACCGCCGAATCTCTCCGGCAAGATATTGAAGCTTATGCGAGGTTAAGCGATGAACAAGTCTGAAACATTGATAAAACATCGTCTCCATCCTGTTTCGATCCTTTATTTTGTCATGATAGCGATCAAGGAATCGTTGTCCTTCATATGGCTGGTTCCGCTGCTCGTACTATTTATTCATAAACTGGGCAGCCACATCCCCGCTTTCATCATCATTATTGCTTTAAGTTCTTTGCTTATTATCGCGTTTTTCATAATTGGTGTATTGAGATGGCGGGCATTTTCCTACCAGATACACGAGAAAGCCATATATATTGAATCTGGTTTGTTTGTGACAAAGAAAAGATGGGTGCAGCCGGACCGCATTCAATCCGTCGATTCTACTGTCCGTGTATATGACCATTTATTCTCTACACGAACGTTAACGATTGAACTTGCCGGAGGTGATGAATCCAGCATCATTCTCAGCTGCATTTCAAAAGAAGAAGAACAGCGCATTCGAACGGTTTTAAAAGCAGAATCAAACAGCAGGCTGATCAATCATTCTGTAGAGTCAATGTTTCAACTATATAAAAATGATCTCATATTGCACAGCCTTCTCTCGCCTAAATTTGGGATTGTGCTTACGCTTTTATCACTGGGATGGCTAAAATATCGGGATATAACGAAAGACACTGACCGGGACACTTTGTTCACCTGCCTATCCGGCTGGTTCGGTTCCAACTGGATCATGATCACGGTGGTCATGCTGGTGGTTTTATCATTTGCACTTTCATTATTGCTGACATTTGCAACCGACTATCATTTCACATTAAGCAAGAATGCCAAAGGAGAACTTGAAATCGAACAAGGCCTGTTTGAGAAGAAAAAGCGAACGATTGACCCAAACCGGATACAGGCGATTCTCATCATAGAGCCGCCGATTCACCGCCTCTTGGGATTCGTCTCAATTAAAGCTGTCGTTATACGTAACAGTCCAAATGAACAAAGCCAAAAAACGATTACGATTCTTCCCTTTGTTAAAAAAGAAAAAGCCCATTCCATGCTTGAACCGTTTACCGGTTACCGGAGGAACCGCAATTTGCGCATGCTGACAAAAGAAGCCAGACTTCATTATATGGTTCTGCCATTTACAGCAGGCTGTCTTCTATCAATACCGATATGGATGCTTCTTCCCCATCCCTTTCATTATCTGACTGCCATTCTGCCGCTTGCATTATTATGGGCAGGATGGATGGGGTATCGAAGGACTCGCTGGAATCAAAGCAGCCGATTTTTAACTTTGCAGTACGGAACTTTTGCCCGGCGAACGGCCATCATTAAACACGGCCGCATTCAGTGGGCAGTGTTGGGCCAAACAGTTATGCAAGAGAGGAAGAACTTGGCATCCATTAAGGTAGCCGTTGCTTCCGGAAAAGAAAACGTAAAGTTTTCGTTAAACCATATTCCGATAGAGAGTGCGACAGAAATTTATCAACATGCCATCAAAATACCAAAAACCTAGTTGACTAATCAGAATAATAAGATTAAAATGATCACATGCTTCATCTGCTGCCTTTTCAAGGCATAATTGGCGGGAATCACAGGATGCCCGCCTTTTTTGTTTCAGCAAAGCGGAATGACATAAAAATGAATGAGGATCACAAGGCAAAATGATGCTGATCCTGCGATTCTATTGGCATGCTTGTTTTCAGCCGAAGCGGTGATATGATGAGCCAGCGTCCAAAACAACACGGTGCCGGTCAATATGACGGCTCCCGTTAAAAATGAGCTGTTAAAAGACTGTGTTCTCTCAATGATTTCCGATATAAACAAAAGCCAAAGGTATGCCAAAAACCCGTACATCAAACACCAATACGCAGCAGAAAAAAATTTCATATGTCTCCCCCCTGTTTTAAATTATTCTACCCACACATAAAAAACCGGCACAATGGCCGGTTTTTTTACATTGATTGTTTTTTTAGCCTGATCACATTCCAGGAAAGCTTAGGGAGACGCGCCGTCAGCCTGCCGTCGCACACTTTGGCGTCTCCGCCGCTGTGCGGAACGACGTTGTTTCGGTCTTTTTCGTTCGTCGCTTTGTTGTCTTCGTGTTCAAGCACGATGTGTTCGCAGACGGCATAGCCGTCAAAGCTTCTGATATCGGCTTCGAGTTGCAGGCCGCCGTTCGTATCGCGGTTGACGGCGAATACCGTTAATTCTTCGGCTTCTTCATTGAAAACGGCGACAGACTCTAAATACGGAACATCTGTAAAGTCTTTGCTGTCATACTTTGGCGATGAAACGGCCGTTTGCAATACCGTTCCCCGTCCGTAGACAGAAGCGTGCATGAACGGATAGAATGTCGTCTGCCGCCAGGCTTCTCCGCCTTTTTCCGTCATGATCGGCGCGATCACGTTGACAAGCTGTGCGAGACAGGCGATTTTGACGCGGTCGGCATGTTTCAAGAGCGTGATCAGCATACAGCCGACAAGAAGGGCATCCTCGAAGTTGTAAATGTCTTCAAGAAGGTGAGGCGCTCTTTCCCAGCGCTCGACCAGTTTGTCTTTTTCATTCGAATGATACCAGACGTTCCATTCATCGTAGGAAAGGTGGATCGTTTTTTTGCTGCGCTTTTTCGCTTTCATATAGTCGCAGACGGCGATCACCGTATTGATAAAGTGGTCCATATCAAGCGATCTCGCCAAATAGTTCGGAAGGTCGTTGTCGCGGTTTCCGTAATACGAATGAAGCGAGATATACTCGACGTGTTCATACGTATGGTCGAGCACGGTCGTTTCCCAGTCGATAAACGTCTGCATTCCGCTTCCTGAGCTTCCGCAGGCGACAAGCTCGATGGAAGGGTCGGTCCATTTCATGAGCTTTGCAGCTTCAGCGGCGATCCTTCCGTACTCGGCGGCCGTTTTATGGCCGATCTGCCATGGACCGTCCATCTCATTGCCGAGGCACCACGTTTTGATCTTATGCGGCTCTTTATAGCCGTGCGATTTTCTGAGATCGCTGTAGTATGAATCTGACGGATGGTTGCAGTATTCGACGAGATTGCGGGCTGCGTCAATGCCTCTCGTGCCAAGGTTGACGGCCATATTCACTTCCGCGCCGACAAGCTTCGCCCAGTCCATGAATTCATTGGTGCCGATCAAATTCGGTTCAGTCGTCGCCCATGCCAGATCAAGCCTTGTCGGCCGCTCTCCGACAGGGCCGACTCCGTCCTCCCAGTTATATCCCGATACAAAGTTGCCGCCGGGATATCTGATAAACGGCACCTTCAGCTCTTTGACGAGTTTGATGACGTCTTTTCGAAAGCCCGATTCATCCGCCTCCGGATGATCCGGTTCATAAATGCCTTCATAGACGGCTCTTCCGAGATGCTCGACGAACGAGCCGAAGATCCGCTTGTCAACCTCTGCAACCTTATATCCCTTGTCGATCGTCATTTCCGCTTGTTTTGCAGTCATTTTACAATCATTCCTTCCCAGAGAATATTTTATGATCAGCCTTTAATCCCGCCTGCTGTCAAACCTGACACAAAGTACTTTTGGAAGAACAAGAAAATCAGAATGACAGGCAGAATCGCCAGCACTGAACCTGAGATCAGCATGTCGTAGTTGTTGCCGTAAGGACTGAGCAACGCCGACAATCCGATCGGAAGCGTAAACATTTCCTTCGACCGCAGCACAATCAGCGGCCATAAAAAATTATTCCAGCTGTTTAATGACTGGAGGATGATCATCGCTCCGAAAGCCGGCTTCATGAGCGGGGCCATAATCCGGAAGTAAATGCCGAATTCGGTGCATCCGTCCATTCTCGCCGAGTCGAGCAAATCTTTCGGCAGGCCGAGCGCATACTGCCGGAAGAAAAAGACGGCGACGGGCGATACGATAAACGGAAGGATCACCCCGGCATACGTGTCGACGATATGCAGCGCGACCGTCATTTTAAATAAAGGCAGCATCAAAACTTCAATCGGCACCATCATGATCAAGAGCACAAATACAAACAGGAGATTTTTCCCCTTAAACTGATAAACGGCAAGCCCGTAACCGACCATCGATGAAAACAAAAGCGTTAAAACGGTCGATATGACGACAAGAATCAGGCTGTTCGAGAACCATTTAAAATAAATGCTTCCTCCGTTAAACAAATAGGCATAGTTGTCAAGGCTCAACAATTCGGGGCTCAACCTTAAATTAAGCCCGAACCTCAGCAATTCTGAAGACGGCTTCAGCGAGCCGAGCACAAGACAAAACAGCGGAAACACAAACAAAAAACTTAAGATCGCAAACAGGAAAAACGTCGCTGTTTTCGCAATGTTTGAGCCTCTGGCATGCATTAATAGCCCTCCTTTTTAAATGAGCCTGACAGCTTTAGCGATATGAGGCTTGCGATGAAAATAATCACGAGCAGCACAATGCCGAGCGCGGAACCGTATCCCATATTGTTGTAGGCAAGCCCCTGCTGATAAATGTATCCGACCATTGTCAGGCCGATATTGCCCGGGGAATTGTTTTGCCACAGCACATAGCTTTCTTCAAACATCCGAAAGCCGCCGATGATGCTGATCGTCAGCACGTAGACGGTGACGGGCTTTAAAAACGGAAGCGTAATATAGAAAAATTTCTTCAGTGTGCCGGCGCCGTCAATTTCGGCCGCTTCGTACAATTCTTTCGGAACATTTTGCAGGCCGGCCAAGAAATACAGCACATTAATGCCCATCCACCGCCATGATGCGAGCATGACCATTAAAAACATTCCCGTATGCTCATTGTTCAGCCAGTTTTGCGGCGCGGCTCCGAGCTTCAGCAAAATCGAGTTTGCAAGCGATGTTTCCATTTCGCCGAAAATCAGCCTGAAAATGATGCCCGCCACGATCGTGGATGTCAAGGCAGGGATAAAAAGGGCCGATTTAAACACATTTTTAAACTTTACAAGCTTTGAATCCAAAAAGACTGCAAGAATAAGAGGAACCGGTATTAAAATAAGCAATGTCCAAAAAGTGTATTTGATTGTATTGAATAATGCGGTATAAAAAGTGGGATTATTTAAAGCTTTATAGTTTTCCGCCCCGACGAAGCGGATCTCCCCCGGGAGAATGCTTTGAAAGCTCATGATGATGACGCTGATAAGCGGATAAAGGAAAAAGATGCAAAATGAGAGTACGAAAGGTGCTGTAAAAAAGTAAGGTGCGGCTTTTGCTGAATATAATAGGCGGGTTATCTTTCTTTTTCTGCTCACCGGCGGAAACGAATGCACTGTATCCGTTTTGACAGTCTTCAAGTTATCGCCTCGCTTTACAGTAATGAAAGACTATTGTCCCTTTACCTCGGCGGCTGCTTTGTCCAGGGCTTCCTTCGGTGTTTTGCTTTTCGTTTTAAGAGCTTCGTATAAAACGTTTTTGTTGACCAGATCGGATGTTTTTGCATAATCCTCTGTTAAATAAAGCGGATTGATCTCATCTTTCACCTCGAGAAGCATCGAAAAAATCCCGCTGCCGTTTTGAAAATATTCTGTATATTGATTCGGTTTCTTCAGTTCTTCCGAATCCCACACATCCCATCTGAGCGGGTCAAACCCGAGGACGGTCCATAGCTTGATGTTTCCTTCTTTTGACACTTTGGCAAACGATAAAAAGTCCTTGGCCAGTCCGGCTTCCTTCGCTTGTTTTGGAATAACGGTCGCTGTGCCGCCCATCCCTGCCGATCGGTCTCCGCCTTCTTTCCATGCCGGAAGCGGCCTGATCGCAATCTTCCCTTTTAAATCAGGCATATAATCCAAAAATCTTCCCATATACCAGATCGGCATCAAAACGGATGCTGCCCCGCCTTGATTCATGAAGCCGTAATATTCTTCGCTGTGGTGAAAGCCTCCAGGCGCTGTGACCGCAATTTTGTCCTTTTCGATCAAGGTTTTCAAAAATCCGAGCGTTTTGACATTTGTTTCATTATTTAAAGTCAGACGGCCCTTTTCATCAAAGTAGCCTGAGCCCTGCTGGGAAATCAGCGGCAAAAACGAATTCGGGTCTGCCGTTTCGATTGTCGTCATCGGCTTGCCTGTAGCCTCTGCGACCTTTTTGCCCGCTTTTCTGTAATCTTCCCATGTTTTAATATCATCCGGATCGACTCCCGCTTTGTGTAAAATATCCATATTATAGTACATCACCGTCGTTCCGACGTGGGTGTCAAGCCCGTACAGTCTGCCGTTTTTGCTGTACAGGGTAAGCCGCGCTTCCACAAACTTGTCGCGCTCATCTTCGACAAGGGAGGTCAGGTCTGTTAAAGGAATGTCAGAGCCTTTCAAAAAATTGGAGAAGCGGGCGAGCTCAACATCGGCAATATCCGGAACCCCTTTTCCCGCCAAAAGCGATATCGAAAGATTGTCGTGCATCTGTCCGTACGGATAAACGACGGTATTTAATTTGATTTTACGGTCCGGATATGCTTTATTCCATTCTTTCACCATTTCCGCATAAAACTGTTCATGAAGGCCGTTGAACGTCCAAAACGTCAGCTCTGTGGCATCGTCATCTTTGCCGGCGGCGGGACTCGCCCTGCACCCTGTCAAAAGCAAGCTAAAAGCCATGATGATCATAAGGAAAAATGAAAGGAACCTTTTCACGTTTTAACCCCTTTCATGTTTGACATGCTGCCTGATGTCAGGCAAAAGTCCGTATTGATTCATGATGGCAAGACCCGTGTACCGGTCCCTGAGGTTGTGGGCCCGGGCCATCGCCTCCATAAGCAAAGGCTCGTCAATATCGAGGTCTGTAAATGATACCGGCCCGCCGACTTTTCTCATCCATTCCGCCATCTCCTCTCCGCCGGGAAGCTTTTCATAGGCGGAACGAACCGTTTTTGCGACGTGTTCATCGCCGAAATCCCGGTCTTTAAGAGAACGGTAAACATCCGCAAGCATGATGGAAGCGCAGCCTACTTTTGCCCCGTGGAGAATCTGCCGCTTGCTGTTTTCGAGCGCTTTCATCTCAAGGTAATGGGAGAGGTGGTGCTCACCTCCGGAAGCAGGTCTTGAATGGTCGAGCATCAGCATGACAAGGCCTGAAACGATCAGCGATTCCATCAATTTTTCGATGCCCTCCCGCGATTTTGCCGCGATGTCATCGATCCTGGACAGACACTGATCAAGCGCTTTTCTCGTGATGGCGCAAGCGGTCGGACAGTATGGTTCATCAGCAAGCGAACGGGAGATCTCCCAGTCGGCGAGCGACGTTATTTTGCCGAGCATATCGCCGAATCCCGCGGCGATCATGTTTTGCGGCGCATTCCGCAAAAGCTCGATATCTGCAAATAGCGCAACAGGCGCCGTCGTTTGAATCGTCTGCTTTGTACCGTTTATAATGAGCGGAGCTCCGGCCGATGTAAAACCGTCAACCGACGGTGCAGTAGGCACCGAAATAAACGGAATGCCTCGCTGATAGGCGCAAAACCTGACGATATCATGGATCGTCCCCGCACCTGCGGCAATGAGCGCATCCGCATCGATCGGCGCATCGATCAATGCCTTGACCATCGTTTTCTCATCTGCTATGACATCCCCTGCCGCATTCGCCTCAAGCTTGACAAGGGATACCTCCGCCGTTTCCTGAAGGAGAGACGCCAGCCGTTCTCCCGCGATTCGGCCGGTCGTTTCATCACAAACGATAGCAATGTTTTGAAATGAAGCGGCTTTTATAAAGGCAGGCATTTCGTTTTCGACAGCATGTTCGCCAATCGCGATTTTTTCAACCGTAAGCGGGAAATGGACGGCTCCGCACCCGCAGTCGCCCAACGTCTTTTTCATATAAGAGATCAAGTCATTCATGATTATCCCTCACTCCTCCTATTGGCCGTAATACGCGTCAGCCCCGTGCTTCCGGAAAAAGTGCTTATCGAGCAAGACACCGCTGATCGGATGTAGCGACGGATTCAGCATGAGCGAATGATAGGCCATTTTTGCGACCTCTTCCAGGACAACGGCGTTGTGCACGGCCGTCAAGGCATCTTCCCCCCAGCAAAACGGACCGTGATTGTTGACGAGAACGCCTGGAATGTCGCGCGGATCAAGGTGCTGAAACGTCTCCCTGATGACTTTTCCGGTATTTAATTCGTATTGTTCCGCGATTTCATCAGCACGCATTTCCCTCGTACAGGGAATATCGCCGTGATAGTAATCCGCGTGAGTCGTTCCCAATGAAGGGATGTCCCTGCCTGACTGCGCCCAGCTCGTCGCCCACGGGGAATGGGTGTGGACGATTCCGCCTATCGTTTGAAACTCTTTGTAAAGGTAAATGTGCGTCGGCGTATCCGAAGACGGCTTCAGCTTTCCCTCGACAATCTCTCCGTCCAGGTTCAGCACGGCTAAATCTTCCGCTTTTAATTCGCTGTATTTCACGCCGCTCGGCTTGATGACGATCAAGTTTTTATCACGGTCGATCCCGCTGACATTTCCCCATGTAAACGTGACGAGCCGGTGCTCCACAAGCTGTAAATTCGCTTTTAACACTTGTTCCTTTAAAGCCTCCAGCACAAGGTTCTCCTCCTTTTGATTTTGCGATTTACCGGACGGCGGCGCTGACGGACTGGATGTTTTTCAGCTTTTTAAGGCGTTTCATGACATTGTTTTGTTTTCCGAAGAATTCGTAAAGCTCCTTGTAGTCTGCGTAAAGCTGATCGTACAATGTCACGTTTTCCGGAATCGGCTTATACGTGTGATCTTTTACTTTTCCCATATGCATGACAGCCTCTTCGATCTGATCATATCCGCCGTTTTCGCTTCCGGCCGCAACCGCTCCGAATATCGCCGAACCTAATGCCGGGGCTTGCGGAGAACCGGAAATTTTAATTTCCATATTTGTCACATCAGCATATATCTGCATGATAAACGGGTTTTTTTCGGCAATTCCCCCGGCGGCATACAGCTCTTCGATCGGCACGCCGCTCTGCCGGAACGTTTCGATGATCTTTCTCGTCCCGAATGCGGTTGCTTCAACCAACGCACGGAATATCTCCTCAGGCTTCGTTGATAAGGTCATCCCGAGCATCATCCCGGTCAAATCCGCATCGACGAGCGTCGAACGGTTTCCGTTCCACCAATCCAATGCAAGCAGACCGCTTTCGCCGACTCCCAATCTGTCCGCCTTTCGGGACAGCAGCTCGTAAATCGATATCCCCACTGCTTCAGCTTCTTTCGCATAGCTTTCCGGCACGAAGTGCTCGATCAGCCAATGAAAATGATCGCCGACGCACGATTGGCCCGCTTCATAGCCGACATAACCCGGCAGAATGCCGTTTTCCACGACTCCGCACATTCCCGGCACCATTCGGACGTCCTCGCCGAGCAGCATGTGGCAAGTGGATGTCCCCATGATCATCAGCATTTTCCCCGGCTCTGTAATGCCGACCGCCGGAACTGACACATGGGCATCGACATTGGCAACCGCGACCGCTGTACCCGGCAAAAGCCCCGTTTTAGCTGCCATTTCATCAGTTAAACCGCCGGCTTTCTCCCCTATCGGATAAATGTCTTCTGTCAATTTTTCCTGAACGACATGTTTCAGCTTCGGATGCAAAGCTGCGAAAAAATCTTCCGAAGGATAGCCGTCCATACGATTCCAGATCGCCTTATAGCCCGCCGTACAATTGTTTCGTTTCATCTTTCCGCACAGCCTGTATACGATCCAGTCCGCAGCCTCCATGATCTCGGCGGCGGCATCGTATATATGCGGTGCTTCTTCTGCGATTTGCATCACTTTCGGCACGAGCCATTCGGAGGAAATTTTTCCGCCGTACGTTTTCAGAAACGCTTCGTTTCGTTTCTCTGCCAGTTGATTCAGCCTGTTTGCCTGCTCCTGTGCGGCGTGATGCTTCCAAAGCTTCACATAGCTGTGGGGCTCTTCCGCGTATTCCTCCCTCATGCAAAGCGGGGTTCTGTCCTTATCTACAGGCAGAATCGTACATGCCGTAAAATCGATGCCGATACCGATGATCTCTTTTGGATCGACTTTCGACTGCCGCAAAAGGCTCGGAATCGTCCCTTCCAGCACTTCGATGTAATCAGCAGGATGCTGAAGCGCCCAGTCCCTCGGGAGCTTTTTCTTTGTCCCCGGCAATTCGCGGTCAATCACGCCGTGCGTATATTCTTTTACTGCTGTCGCAATTTCCTCTCCCGTCTGGACGTTGACCAGGACGGCTCTTCCCGACAATGTTCCGAAATCAACTCCGATTGCAAATGCCATAAGCTTGCGCGCCTCCTTAAAACTTGTAAAGCCGGTATGCTGCTTCACTCCATTTGAGTTCGTTGCGAAGGTTTGCTATCTTTGTGTCACGGTTGATCAGCACCGCTTCAATGCCCGTCATGTCAGCCCAATCCAGCATTTGTTCTGCGGTAAGCCGATAGGAAAGGCACGTGTGATGGGCTCCCCCCGCCAATATCCACGCCTCTGCAGACGTTTTGAGGGACGGCTGCGGCTTCCAAAGGACGCGCGCCACCGGAAGGTTCGGCATCTCATGCTGGACCCTTTCAGCATCGACCTCATTGATGACAAGCCGGAAACGCCCGCCCATATCGACTAAAGAAACGTTGACAGCAGGACCCGCCATTCCGTCAAAGACCAAACGGGCCGGATCGTCCTTTCCGCCGATCGACAAAGGATGCACTTCGATTCGCGGCTTCGTTTCGGCAATCGACGGGCACACTTCAAGCATGTGCGACCCGAGAATCATTTCGTTGCCCGGTTCAAAATGGTATGTGTAATCTTCCATGAACGACGTTTCTTTTCCGTCTGCCATCACTTTCATCATCCTGACAAGCGCAGCCGTTTTCCAGTCTCCCTCTCCGCCGAAGCCGTAGCCTTCAGCCATCAGGCGCTGAACGGCCAACCCCGGAAGCTGCTTCATACCGTGCAAGTCTTCAAAGGTCGTCGTAAAGGCGGTATAGCCTCCGTCCGAAAGAAAGCGCTTTAAGCCAAGCTCAATGCGGGCCTGCTCTTTTACGGATTCACGGGCCGCACCGTCTTCGGGGCACTCGTAAAGCTCTTCATATTCGGCAATCAGTTCATTTACGCTTTCTTTCGATACCGCTTTGATCTCCCGGACGAGGTCACCGATCCCATATCCGTCGACAGACCAGCCGAGCTGAATTTGAGCTTCGATTTTGTCCCCTTCCGTGACCGCCACATTGCGCATGTTGTCACCAAAGCGGGCCACTTTGATATGGCGGTTTTCAATTGAGGCCACAGCAGCGCTCATCCACCGGTCGATCTCCTTTTTTACTCCGGCGTCTTCCCAATGGCCGACGATGACTTTTCGATTCAGCCCCAATCTCGTTCCGACAAATCCGTATTCGCGGTCTCCGTGTGCAGACTGGTTGATATTCATAAAATCCATATCGATCGTTTCCCACGGAATGTCTCTGTTAAATTGAGTATGAAAGTGAAGCAGCGGCTTTTTCAGTTCCGCCAGTCCCGGAATCCACATTTTCGCCGGTGAAAACGTGTGCATCCAAGTGATGACGCCGGCGCATGCATCATCGCAATTCGCTTCTCTGATCAGTTTTCTGACCCCGTCAGGCGAGGTGGCAACCGCTTTATATTTGACGCTGTACCTCATTGAACCGTCGTTTAATCCCCTGCACATGATGTTTGCATGCTCTTCTACTTCTCTGACAGCTTCTTCTCCGTATAAATGCTGGCTCCCCGCAACAAACCAAAATTCGTACGCTTTTGATTGAAACAAGATTTTTCCTCCTTTGCTCCGGCATACATTATGAAACTACCAAAATGAAGCGCTTACAAAAACCTCTTAATACGTACGGACATCTAAAATCATGCTATATATTTGTACGAACGAGTTCATTATATTCTTTACACCACATACTGTCAATTACATTTCAGGCATTTTTTTGAACAAAAAAAGAAAAAAGCCAAGCAAAACATCTGCTTAGCTTGCTGCAATCGCTAATACGACGGCCAGCCCGCGGAATCCCAGTACAAATCATTGATCAGTAATTTGGAGACTCCGTTGTCAAGCGCATCATAGCTGTGTCTGACAATGATGGAATTGTCGACTACATCCTGATGCCCCGGCCCTTTCCAGCGGTCATTTCCGGCGTCTAATATCGTTCCTCCTCCCTCGAGCATATTCTTGCTGTTTTTATCATAGTAAGGACCTGTGATATTTTTTGAACGGCCGTAAGCGATTTTGTACGTGCTGTTCACCCCGAGGCAGCATCTGTCAAATGAAACGAACAAATAATAGTAGCCGTCTTTATACGTAATATTCGGCGCTTCAACAGCCCCGCCGTTATTCGGCCTTGCGGCGATGGAATAAAGCGTTCCCGTCGGCTTCATCGTTTTTTTATCGAGCTTTGTCAGCTTGATGCCGCTCCAAAAAGAGCCGAAAGAAAGCCACGGGTTTCCGTCTTTGTCAATCACTAAATCTCCGTCGATCGCATTATAATTGTCAGCTGAAGTCGTCCTGACCACAAGCCCGTCATCGCGCCATTTCCGTGAAGCGAGACTGTCTGTCGAAGCGAGCCCGATCGCCGAAGTATTTGATCCGAACGAAGAGATTGAATAATAAAGCCAGTACCGCCCGTTATAATAACTGATATCCGGCGCCCACTGATTCTTTTCATGATTTGGTACGTACGTTTTCCACCATGCCAACGGCGCTGGAAAAATACTCGGCGCCGCACTCCACGTAATTCCGTCATTCGATTTGATGACGCGCAGTCCATTTCCAATCCCCGTTCCAAAGGTATACCACGTATTTCCTTCTTTGATCATGGAAGGATCATGAATGACGTTGTCTCCCTTCGTATCCCAAAATGCAGCTGAAGCCGATTCAGACGCCAGCACCAGACCGATGATCAATGCCCCCGCGGTACAAATTCTCCGCAATTTGCGCTTCACAAAACCACTCTCCCATCCGATGTATTGTAACCTCTTTCAGAAGTCATTCCGGAATATATGTAAGCGCTTTCTATGATATTCCAAAAAAAATAAGCTGACAGCATGTTAGCAGCTGTCAGCTTATTTCATCAATCAAATGTAATCTGCTCGACCGTTTCGTTATCCAATCGCTTGATAACTTCGGTAATTAATTTGACGGCATTTTCATAATCATCGCGATGAAGCATCGCCGCATGCGTATGGATGTAGCGGGTTGCGATCGTAATCGAAAGAGCCGGCACCCCGTTTGCGGTCAGGTGGATCGAGCCTGAATCGGTTCCTCCTCCTGAAAGGGCATCATATTGGTATGGAATCCCGGCTTCATCTGCAACTTTTGTGACGAAATCGCGGAGCCCTTTATGGGAAACCATTGAAGCATCATACAGAATGATTTGCGGGCCTTTCCCCATCTTGCTCGTCGATTCTTTTTCAGAAATTCCCGGCGTATCTCCGGCAATTCCGACGTCGACCCCGAATGCGATGTCAGGCTTGATCGTATGTGCGGCGGTTTTGGCGCCGCGCAATCCGACTTCTTCCTGAACCGTCCCGACGCCGTACACAACATTCGGATGGTCAGAGCCTTTTAAGTTTTTCAAAACGTCTATCGCAATGGCGCAGCCGATACGGTTGTCCCACGCTTTTGCAAGCAGCATTTTTTCATTGTTCATGACTGTGAATTCAAAGTACGGGACAACCTGATCTCCGGGAAGAACGCCCCATTCCATCGCTTCCTCCCTGTTTGAAGCCCCGATGTCAATGAACATGTCTTTGATCTCAACCGGTTTTTTGCGCGCTTCAGGCGACAGGACATGAGGGGGTTTGGAACCGATCACGCCTGTGATGTCCCCTTTTTTGGTTACGACCGTTACACGCTGCGCCAGCATGACCTGTGACCACCAGCCCCCGACCGTTTGAAAGCGAAGATAGCCCCTGTCATCAATGCGCGTCACCATAAAACCGACTTCATCAAGGTGGCCGGCAATCATGATCTTCGGCCCGTCTGTCTGTCCGGTCTTTTTGGCGATCAAACTGCCGAGTCTGTCTGTCGTAACCTCGTCGGCATACGGCTCTATGTATGATTTCATGACTTGTCTGGGTTCTTTTTCATTCGCTGGAATTCCTTTTGCATCTGTTAGTTCTTTCAGCATCGTAAGCGTTTCATCTAGCTTTGCCATTTCTCTTACAGCCTCCTTTAATTAACCCTCAATTACTATTATACAAAAACAATCCTATTCAATACGATCAAGCCGCTTTTTTGGATAAAAAAATGAAACCTTCCGCTGTGCCGTTCGTATATATTCAGATATACCTGAATTTCTTTTACGGGAGGTTCATTTAAAAATGGCTGTTATCATTCTGAGAATCGTTTTGCTTGCGCTGTTGCTCTATGTCGTATTCAAAGTTGTTCAGTTTTTCGGTGATCCGAAACGCAGACTGAAATCGGCGCAGGCAAAAAAAGGTTTTTATTTTTTGGACGAACAAAAAAACACGCGCAAAAATTTCAAGCTAACGTTCAAAGGCGTACTGTTCGAAGGGGAAAAACACATTCCTTCCAAAGACCACCCTCTGTTTATCCATACGATCTTCGTGTGGATGGATGCTTCAGAAGAAAAGCTCAGGACTTTCACAAATGAGGATTTCAGCGAATTGGAAAACAAAATCAAAACCCGCTACCCCGATTGCAAAATCGATTGGGATTCATCGATTAAAAAATGGAAACATAAAAAAGCAGAAGAGCATTAGCGCCTCTTCTGCTTTTTCAGTTCATGAAATAAAAGCCCGCCAATGCGGCTTGAATCACGAAGAGGAAGGGGATTCCGAGCCGAAAGGACAAGTGCTTCGTTTTATGTCTGAAAAGGATCATGCCGAGCCAGACACCCGCGGAACCGAATGCAGCCGCAGTAAGCCAGATGCGGCGTTCAGGCACCCTCCATTTGTGTTGGACGGCTCTTCGTTTGTCTGCTCTCATCATGAAAAAGCCGTATCCGTTAATGATCATAAAGAATATCAGCATCAGATGCATTCGGTGTTTCTCCCCTTGCCCTTAAATGAAAAGGGCCGCTTAAACGCGGCCCTTTTCATTATTTGTTTAATTGAGCTTTAGCAGCGTCAGCAAGCTGATTGAATGCAGAAAGATCGTTTACAGCAAGATCGGCAAGCATTTTGCGGTTTACTTCGATGCCGGAAAGTTTCAGACCGTGCATTAAACGGCTGTAAGAAAGGCCGTTCATACGAGCTGCGGCATTGATACGAGTGATCCACAGTTTGCGGAAGTCGCGTTTTTTCTGACGACGGTCACGGAAAGCGTAGTTTCCGGATTTCATCACTTGCTGGTTAGCTACTTTATATAATGTATGTTTTGAACCAAAATAACCTTTTGCTAATTTAAGAACCTTTTTACGACGTTTGCGTGTAACAGTTCCGCCTTTTACTCTTGGCATTAGATTTCCCTCCTAATTATCCCTTTTCCGAATTACTTAATGTTAGCAAGCTGCTGCTTGATGCGTTTGAAATCGCCTGCGCTGACGATCGCGCCTTTGCGAAGCTTGCGTTTTTGTTTTTGAGATTTATTTGCGAACAAGTGGCTTGTATATGCATGAGAACGTTTCAGTTTCCCGGAACCTGTCTTTTTAAAACGTTTCGCAGATCCGCGGTGAGTTTTCATTTTTGGCATGGATGTTTCCTCCTTAATTACTTTTCATTTTTAGGTGCAAGCACCAGGAACATGCTGCGGCCGTCCATTTTCGGCTTCGTTTCAACGGTCGCAACTTCCGCGCATGCTTCCGAAAAACGGTCAAGCACGCGCTGTCCGATTTCTTTATGCGTGATCGCGCGGCCTTTAAAGCGGATGGATGCTTTCACTTTGTCCCCTTTTTGCAGAAACTTGATGGCGTTGCGAAGCTTTGTATTAAAGTCGTGCTCTTCAATACCAGGGCTCAGCCGCACTTCTTTTAAGTTAATGATTTTTTGATTTTTGCGTGCTTCTTTTTCCTTTTTCTGCTGCTCGAATCTGTACTTTCCGTAGTCCATAATCCGGCAGACAGGCGGTTTTGCATTTGCTGCAACTAACACAAGGTCAAGATTGGCGCGACCGGCAATTTCAAGTGCTTCCTGGCGGGATTTGATCCCAAGCTGGTCGCCATTTTGTCCGATCAAACGAACCTCACGCGCACGGATACCCTCATTAACCAATTGATCTTTGCTAATAATGAGCCACCTCCATAGAATCTTTGAATTGATTTCACAACTCATTTTGACCGCTTCATTGCATTTTCACAGGCAAACAAAAAGTGCGGGCATAAAAACACCCACACTGCGAACATCTGCATGAAAAAATAAGAATGTACGTTTAACCTGCCAACTACAAGAATGTGTCAATCAGGTGAGAAGCGGGTGCTTCTGCTTGTTGATATATATTCAATTCATTATCCATCTTACATAAATAAATCTTTCAAGTCAAGATATAAAATTTATTGCAACATTCGTTATTATAACAGGTCGTATTTAAAATCGCAACGCTGATTTTATTTTTCTTTTTTCGAGCCTCTTATCCGCCGACGATCTGAATGAACACCGGAATGACGAACACGGTCACAACGCCGACGACAACGACTGCAATGCTTGCCATGGCGGCTTCGACTTCCCCCATTTCGATCCCGACAGCCACGCCGAGGGCATGTCCTGACGTACCAAGCGCCAAGCCTTTTGCGATCGGATTCTTTACGCGAAAGAGTTTTAAGAAGAGCGCCCCAAGCGCATAGACGATGACAGCGTTAAAAATAACCGCAAATGCCGTAATGTCCGTGATGCCGCCGATGCCTTTTGATAACGGCAGAGCGATCGCCGTTGTGGCAGCCTGCGGCAGCATGCTCTTCATGACGGCGTCGTCAAGGTGGATTCCTTTTGCAATGAGATAAACGACGGCGACCGAACAGACGGAGCCGGCAACGATGGCCGAGAGAATCTGCCACCAATACTTCTTCAATGTAGCCGCCTGCTTGTATAAAGGAATCGCAAACGCGATCGTTGCGGGCTCTAAAAAGAACTTAATGATATCTCCCCCGCTTTTGTAATCCTCATACGAAAAACCACCGATTTTAAGGAATGCGATGCCGAGCACCATGGCGACGAACAAAGGCGTAAACAAGAAAAATCCGTTTGTTTTTTTAAAAAGATAAGTGCCGATCCCGAAAGCGGCAAGCGATACGACGATGCCGAAATACGGTGACATACCTGAAAACCCCCTTTAAGAAGCTGTTTTTTTGGCTGTTTCTGTTTCAAGCGTCCCGGCTTCCCGCTTTTTGCCGCCGGCGGACAGAATTATCTGAGAAAACAGTCCGGTTGCGCCAAGCAAAATGACGGTAGCCAGAAGAATAACGAACACGATCAACAATCCGTATTTTTCCATGACACCGAGCGAATTCATGACGGAAATCCCCGAAGGAACGAATAAAAATCCGATGAGAGAGGTTAATGCCGCGCCGAGCGATTCGACCTGCTCAAGCTTGACTACCTTCATGCATAACAGCGTGAATAAAAGAACCAGCCCAATGACTGATGCCGGAATCGGAATGGGCAGCAAACCGGCGATTCCGTTTGAAACAAGCATAATGACAGCGAAAATACATGCCTGTGTTAAAAAGCCGTATACCTTTTTCGCACTCATGTCGATCACCTCTTTGGCTTTGTTGGCATCATTATATAAAACAAAGCCCGGAGAAAAAGCGCTTTCATTAAAACTCGCCGGATATCGAAGATCAGTTGCAGAAATCGGGCGGTGAAATACAGATCTTCCCCGGTATGGGCGCTTGCCGATTTTCACAATATATCCATTCCAATTTGTGCTAATTGGCAAGCATCCATCGTATAGTTAGTAACGTGAAAAAAGAAAGGGGGCCTAAAGAAAAATATGCATACCGGAAAACAGACCGGCATGCCCGGACGGCGCTTAGAACTTGCATCCTTGATCAACCGGGGATTGGAACCTGAAGACGATTCCCTCGCCGCAGAATCACCGGTGTTTACGGACGACCCGTTTAAGCTGGGAGTGGCCTCGGGCGAACCGCTCCCGGACGGATTTGTATTATGGACGAGACTTGCACCGGACCCGCTTGCTGAAGACGGTTTGGGCGGAATGCCGGACAGGAGTGTGCCGGTCAGGTGGGAGATCGCCGAAGATGAGCATTTTCGCAAAATCGTCAGGCGCGGAACGGCATCAGCCCTCCCGGAGCTTGCCCACTCGGTCCATGTCGAAGTGAACGGACTGAAGCCGGCAAGATATTATTGGTACAGATTCAAAGCGGGTGATGAGATCAGCCGGGTCGGCCGCACGAAAACCGCGCCTCCTCCGTATGCCGATCTTGCCGGGATGTCATTTTCCCTTGCATCGTGCCAGGCCTGGTACCACGGCTATTTCACCGCTTATCGCCACATGGCCGCGGACCATCCCGACGTCGTGTTTTTCCTTGGCGACTATATTTACGAATATCCCATTAATGAAAACAATCTTTACCGGGATGTCAAGCTGTCCGATGTGCACAATGCAAAGACTGTCACCCTCAGCCAATATCGTCTGCGGTACTCCCTTTTCAAGACCGATCCTGACCTCCAGGCGATCCACGCATTAGCGCCTTGGATCGTGACCATGGATGACCATGAAGTGGAAAACAATTATGCCGGCGTGTATTCGCAATATAACCCTTCTGTCGAAGAGTTTCTCAAGCAGCGCGCAGCCGCCTATCAAGCTTTTTATGAAAACATTCCGGTCAGAAGCGCCTCGATTCCAAAGGGGCCGGATATGCTCATGTACCGGCGTTTCCGCTATGGAAACCTGGCTGAATTCAACGTCCTTGACACCCGGCAGTACCGCAGCAAATATCCGGCAAACGAGCGGGAACGGCTCGATCCGTCCCGGTCCATACTCGGAAAAGCCCAGGAGCAGTGGCTGTTCCGCGGGCTGAGCAGGTCGAATGCAATTTGGAATATGCTCACGCAGCAGGTCGTTTTGGCGCAAATCGACCGCGACACCGGACCGGGAACGGCGTACAGCGTCGATCAGTGGGACGGCTATCCCGCTACGCGCGACAGGCTTTTCTCCGCATATCAAACATGCGGCATCCAAAATCCCGTCGTTCTGACGGGGGACATCCATCGACACGCCGCTGCGGATCTGAAAGCAGATTTCAATGATCCTCAGTCAAAAACGATCGGCACAGAGCTGATTACCACATCCATCTCCTCAGACGGCGATGGGTCAGAAACCGATTCGCTGGCACCGATCTGGCTGGGAAATCCCCATGTCAAGCTGTACAATGCACAGCGCGGCTACGTCCGCTGTACGATGACTCCCAAACAGCTCAAAGCCGACTTTCAGGTTCTTCCTTACATTACCCGCCCGGGAGCTCCTGTCTCGACATATGCGGGCTTTGTCATTGAAGCTGGCCGTCCGGGACTGCAAAGGATTCATTAAAAACTGCTTCACATCAAATGAAGCAGTTTTTTCAGTTCTTTTGCATATGTACGGCTGACAGGAATCGTTGAGCCGTCTTTCATCAGCAGATTATACGTCGAGTTGAACCAAGGCTTTACCTCTTTCATATGGCCCATGTTGGCCAAAAAGCTTCTGTGAACCCTGATAAACAAAGATTGCGGAAGCTTTTGCTCAAGCACGACCAGCGTATCGTGGACTGCATACGACGTATCAAAGGTTTTGACGATGACCCGGCCGTCTTTCAATCCGGCATAGACGATTTCAGCAGCGTCGAGGATCACGATCGACTCGTCAACGTTGAGAGCAAGCCTTTGATGGCCGGACGGCGGCTTTTCCTCGTTGTTTTCCGGGTGCATTCGTCTGTATTTTTTGATCGTTTGTCTGATGCGCTCTTCATCAAAGGGCTTTGTCAAATAGTCGATCGCATCGACTTCAAATGCTTTCAGCGCATATTCGTCATATGCCGTGGCAAACACGACAGCCGGCGGCGCCGACATTTTTTTCAGGCGCTTGGCGATGTCGAATCCGTTTTCCCCTGACAAATCGATGTCTAAAAAAAGAATATCCGGCTTTTGGTCCGCCATTTTGTCAAATGCTTCTTCGATATGTTCAGCTTCGTCTATCGTACCCACTTCTTTCGTCCGCTCCAGCAAATATCTCAATTCGTCGCGGGCAAACATTTCATCGTCAACGATTAATACCTTAAGCATCGATCTTCATCCTCCCTTTGCGATTTAAAAGGAATTTTGAAAGACACTTCAGTTCCTTTATCGCGTTCACTGGACAGTTTTAAAGCGGCCTGCTGTCCGAACAGGCCCGTCAGCCGCTGGTTCAGATTGTAAAGCGCCGTCCCGTTTCCTTCCTTTGAAGACGACGGCGTTTTTCCCAATTGCTCCATCATCCCGGGCTCGATTCCCCTGCCATTGTCTGACACCTTCATGAGGACGCCGCCTTGCTCCGAACGGACGCAAACGGTCACCCTGCACGTCTTCTGTTTTTTCGGAAAAGCGTGGCGCAGCGCGTTTTCCACAAGCATCTGCAAAATAAATGGCGGTATTTCCATATGTTCAAGCCCGTCCTCAATGTGAAAATCGATTGTATATTTTCCCGGAAAACGCGCCTGCTCCAAGGATAAATATGCTTCAAGATGGTTCAGCTCTTTTGAGAGCGGAATCAATAGCTGCCTCGCCCCCTGCAGGTTTGAGCGGAAATAGAC
>NZ_JBALMR010000019.1:0-65702 GCF_036963165.1 Bacillus sp. JJ675
TTATTTTTCTATTCAGTCCTACCGATTTTACGAAACACATATACAGGGATAAAAAGTGTGAACGGCAATTTATTGGAGTCGGGAAAAGGAATCGGTATGACTGCATGGGAACAGATCCGCCTCGTGGAGCTGCCGCTGTCGGTTCCGGTGATTATGGCAGGAATCAGGACATCGGCGATTTATTTGATCGGCTGGGCGACTTTGGCATCTTTCATCGGCGGCGGCGGTCTTGGCGACTATATTTTCATCGGGCTTAATTTGTACCAGCCGGAATATATCATCGCAGGCGCCGTACCGGTTACGCTTCTCGCCATGATAACCGACGCTGTATTATCACGGACGGAACGAAAAGTGACGCCGAATGGGCTAAAAGGGCTGAAAGAAGTTTCATAAGGAGTTGGAAGAATATGATCATGACATATGTCAGGAGAATACTGATCGCCGCGTCTTTCATCATGCTCAGCGCCTGCGCGCTCCCAGGACTAAAAGGAGACGCCGGACAAACGATAAAGATCGGGGCGCAAAGCATGAGTGAATCGGAAATCATCGCAAGCATACTCGCTCAGCTGATCGAACACAACACAGGTTTACAAACGGAAACGATCAAAAACCTCGGGTCCAATGCGGTGCAGCAGCAGGCTTTACAAAAGGGCGAAATCGATGTGGCGGCAACCCGCTACACAGGGGATGCCTTAACGGGAACGCTGAGGATGAAGCCTGAAAAGGATCCGGAAAAGGCGCTCAAGCTGACGCAAAAGGAATTTGAAAAACGGTATCAAATGAAATGGTTTGATTCGTACGGGTTTGATAACACCTATACGTTCACCGTGACACGGGAATTGGCGGAAAAACATCACCTTGAAACGATATCCGATTTGAAAAGGGACGCATCCCATTATAAGCTTGGCGTCGACAACTACTGGATGAAAAGAGAGGGAGACGGATACAACGCTTTTATGAACGATTATCGCATCGCATTCGGCTCCACGTATCCGATGCAGATCGGCCTTGTCTATGACGCGGTAAAAAACGGGAAGATGGACGTCGTTCTCGCGTATTCGACAGACGGGCGGATTAAAGCGTACAATTTGAAAATGTTAAAAGACGATAAACGGTTTTTCCCGCCGTATGACTGCTCTCCCGTCGTTCCCGAGAACGTGCTGAAGGAGCACCCGGAGCTTGAAGGCGTTATCGATAAGCTGATCGGAAAAATCGACACGGAGACGATGCAGGAACTGAACTATGAGGTTGACGGAAAGCTCAAGGAGCCGTCTGTTGTCGCCAAGCAGTTTTTAGAAAAACATCACTATTTTGAGTGAAACGGAGGGATCGATGGCAATGGATGTCTTGCAGCAGCTTGGCATGTATTATGCGCATAACGGCGGCTATGTTCTTGAAGAATGTTACAGGCATTTTCTGATGTCAGCCTACGGCGTGCTGATTGCGGCAATTGCCGGCATTCCGGCGGGAATTTTCATCGCCCGCTATCAAACATTGAGCGGCTGGATTTTTACCGTAACGAATGTGATTCAAACGATTCCGGCACTGGCGATGCTCGCCGTTTTGATGCTTGTGCTTGGCCTCGGAGCGAATACGGTGATCGTCTCGCTGTTTCTCTATTCGCTTTTACCGATTATCAGGAACACTTATACTGGGATCAAAAGCATTGACCACGCCTATTTAGAAGCCGCAAAAGCGATGGGCATGACGAAATTGCAGGTGCTTCGGATAGTGGAGCTTCCGCTTGCCTTGTCCGTCATCATGGCAGGTTTGAGAACCGCGCTTGTCATCGCGATCGGAATAACGGCAATCGGAACATTCGTCGGGGCGGGCGGTCTTGGCGATATCATCATCAGGGGATCGAATGCAACAAACGGAACGGCGATTATTTTGGCGGGGGCGATCCCGACCGCCCTCATGGCGGTTATCGCCGATCTTCTCATGAGCTGGCTGGAACGGACACTTTCCCCGCTTAAAGGAAAACATTAAATGCAAAAGGATGATCTTAATACCTTCACAGGATCATCCTTTTGCGTGATCATAGCAGCTCCGCTATTGCGGCAGCGGTTTTCAAATCATCGGGAAGCGGGGCTTTGACGGTCAGACGTTCACCGCTGATCGGATGGGTGACGCTGATTTCTGCGGCGTGCAGCGCCTGCCTTTTCAGGAGGCCGGTTGAGCCGCCGTACAGCGCGTCTCCTGAAATGGGATGGCCGATATGGGAAAGGTGAACCCGGATTTGATGGGTTCTGCCCGTTTCGAGCCGCAGCTCGCACAATGAGACATCGTATTTTGGCCGGTAGCCTTTTACTTCATAATGGGTAACGGCCGGCTGTCCTGTCGGGGATACCCTTCTTCTGACAGGATGGTATCTGTCCCTTCCGATCGGGTTTGCAATGGTTCCTTTTTTGTTTTTGAAGGCGCCTTCCGCTATGGCGATATATGTTCTTGCCAGCTCTTTCCTTTGCAGCTGTTCGTCCAATAGTGCGTGGGCAAGGCGGTGCTTGGCGAATACGACCGCCCCGCTCGTATCTTTATCAAGGCGATGGACATGGCGGATTTTTCGTTCCGCACCGTATGTTTGATCGTAGAATGCGACAAGATTGCTGAGCGTTCCTGTCTGCCCCTTTTCGTTAGGATGCGTCGCCATGCCAGGGGGCTTATTCACGATCAGCATATGTTCATCCTCGAATAAAACGGACAGTTCGCCGTACTCGGGAATAACGCCGCTGTCTTCTTCTTCTCTAAGATCGATGTCGATTCTGTCCCCCTTTTTCAGCCGCACGTTGTCAGATACCGCTTTATGATTGATTTTTATTTTTTGATTGACGGTCCAATATTGAATGACCGGCTTGGAAGCTTTCGTTTCCCGCTTCAAAAACGTAAACAAATGGACGCCGTCGTGGCGGCTGTCTGCAAGGAAAGTCAAGCCGCGATATTGTTGGTTCATTTTTACTCTCCTTTCTGTCTAAAGCCTTTCAGCCGTCAGGAAACACTTACCTTCACAGCCCCGGGTTTTTGTATGCTATTCTGTTTGAAGAGATTTCAACAAGGGATGAAGGGTGATACATATGCGCATTGTGAAAGCAGCAACAGAAGAACAGGAAATCTATATTGAAGAACTTGTCTCAGAGCTTTATCAAGTATTTCCGATTTACTTTAGCAAACAACAATTGAAAGAGCTGAAACAGCAGGGTGTGCTCGATTTTAAGGAGCATGTATACAAGGGGACGCTCGATGAAGCATTTCAGATCATCACCAGCCTGCAGCTGATCCACACATTGCTTACAAAATCGAAACGACAATGGGTATTAAAAGACCGCGAGCTTTTTGATAAAAACAGCCGGAAGCTCAATACTTGCGGCCTGCACTTTCCGTTAACATCGTCCGACTTCCATATCCCGCACAGTGAAAAACAGGAATTGCTGATGTAATGAGCTTTCCCCCAGGGGAGAGCTCTTCTTTTTTATGAAAAGACTATAAAGGAAAAATACGAAAAACACAAGGATGGTTTCAACTTCCTTTGTAGCCTGTTCGTTGTCTGTGCATACTAACAACCGAAAGGGGTGCAGTCTATTGAATAAAGTCAGCAATGCGATGTCAAAGCAGGTGGTGACGGTTTCATCGAATCAGACGGTAAAAGAAGCGGCGGAACTGATGAGCCGGCATAATGTCGGAGCGATTCCGGTCGTTGACCAGGGTGTATTGAAAGGGATGATCACTGATCGCGACATTACGCTCAGAACCACGGCTCAAGGCCAGGACGGCCAGACACCGGTCTCTGATGTCATGACGACGGATGTTGTATCAGGCAATCCGAACATGAGCCTTGAAGAAGCGTCACACCTTATGGCACAGAGTCAAATCCGGCGTCTGCCGATTGTGGATAACAATCATTTAGTCGGCATTGTCGCGCTTGGGGACCTCGCGGTAAACGAGTTGTCAAACGAGTCTGCGGGACAGGCGCTCACGAACATTTCCACTCCGACTCAAACGCAATAAAGCAAAA
Organism: Bacillus sp. JJ675; assembly: GCF_036963165.1. Classification (NCBI taxonomy): domain Bacteria; kingdom Bacillati; phylum Bacillota; class Bacilli; order Caryophanales; family Bacillaceae; genus Bacillus; species Bacillus sp. JJ675. The sequence continues at coordinate 4,010 of NZ_JBALMR010000019.1, forward strand.
AGAGCTTGCCGAAATGAGCAGGCTCTTCTTGTGTTTAACATAACATTTTTGAATGCTCCGGGCTTTTCAAGGGAAAGTAAGAAGGATACAATTAGTGTGCAAACAGGCAAAAGGAGTTGGACAAAGCACGATGATAAAAGCAGTGATCTTTGATTTTGACGGCCTTATTTTAGATACAGAAACACACGATTATGAAGTGCTTCAAGAAATTTTTGAAGAGCACGGCTCAGCTCTTCCGATGTCGGTATGGGGGAAGGTGATCGGAACGGCTGCAGGCTTTCAGCCTTTTGTTTACCTGGAAGAACAGGTGCAAAAGAAGCTTGATCAGGAAAGGCTGGAAAGCTTGCGGAAAGAACGCTTTTTGAAACGGCTTGAAAGCGAAAAAGCGCGCCCCGGAGTCGAGGCCTACTTGACGGCGGCAAAAGAACTCGGACTAAAAATCGGCCTTGCGTCAAGCTCTGATTATAAATGGGTATCACAGCATTTGAAGCAGATCGGCCTGTACGACGATTTTGAATGCATCAGAACGGCCGATGACGTTGAGGAGGTCAAGCCGAATCCGGAGCTGTACTTGCAGACAGCCGAGTGCCTCGGCGTACAGCCTGGGGAATGCCTCGCTTTCGAGGATTCCGTCAACGGATCGATGGCGGCAAAGCGCGCTGGAATGAAGTGTGTCATCGTGCCGAATAAAGTGACGAAAAGCCTGCTGTTCGAGCATTATGATCACCGCCTTGAATCGATGGCGGAAATGGAGTTGGAACAGCTTATCAAAAAAGTGTCTGATCAAGCTTAGCCAAGCGAGAGGAGGAAGAGACGTGTCTGAAAAATTGGATCTTTCCCGTTTTGAAAAAAAGATCGTCATCCGCAATATCGAAGAAAAAGACATTGAAAGCATCATTGAGCTTCAGGAGCTTTGTTTTCCGGGGATGGTTCCTTGGAAGCGGGAGCATCTGGAAAGCCATCTTCAGTATTTTCCGGAAGGGCAGTTCTGTGCGGAGCTTGAAGGGGAAGTGATCGGCTCCTGCTCCAGCCTCTTGATCAATTTTGACGAATATGACGACCGTCATACATGGCAGGATATCACAGATGACGGCTATATTACGAATCACAACCCCGACGGCCTGAACATGTACGGCATTGAAGTGATGGTTCATCCCGAATACAGAAGAATGAAAATCGGCCACCGCCTTTATGAAGCGCGAAAGGATCTGGCGAGGCGGCTCAACTTAAAGAGCATCATCATCGGCGGCCGGATTCCGAACTATCACAAATACGCCTCTGAGATGACGCCGAGGCAGTACGTCGAACAGGTCATTCACCATCAGATTTATGATCCGGTGCTGTCGTTTCAGCTGCTGAACGGCTTTACGATGATGAGGATCAATCCGAACTATCTGCCGGATGACAAGGCATCGAGCAAATATGCGACATTGATGGAGTGGAATAATGTCGACTATATGCCGCAAAGCAAACGCTACTACAAATCGGCCTTCCCGGTAAGGATTTGCGTGATTCAATACGAAATGAAGCAGATTCATTCGTTTGAAGAGTTCGCCAACCAAGTCGAGTACTATGCAGATGTCGCATCAGACGCGGTAGCCGATTTTGCTGTTTATCCGGAAATTTTCACGACGCAGCTGATGTCTTTTCTTGAGGAGCGTTCCCCGAGCCTTGCCGTTCAGCGGATTACCGAATATACGGAGGATTACATCAGCTTGTTCACAGACCTTGCCGTCAAATACAACGTCAATATTATCGGCGGCTCCCATTTTGTCGAAGAGGAAGGGAAAATCTACAACATTGCTTATCTATTCAGAAGAGACGGCACGATTGAAAAGCAATATAAGCTTCATATCACGCCGAATGAACGGAAATGGTGGGGGATCAGCAGGGGAGACGAGGTGCGTGTGTTTGACACAGATTGCGGAAAGATCGCGATTCAGATTTGCTATGACATCGAGTTCCCCGAGCTTGCCAGAATCGCAACGGAAAAAGGCGCGAAGATCATCTTCACGCCCTTCTGTACAGAAGACCTCCAAGGGTATTTGCGCGTCAGATACTGCGCTCAGGCGAGAGCTGTGGAAAACCAAGTGTACACCGTCATTTCCGGGACGGTCGGAAACCTGCCGCAAACAGAAAACATGGATATTCAATATGCGCAATCGGCGATTTTTGCGCCTTCCGATTTTGAATTTGCAAGGGACGGAATCGTCGGCGAATGCAATCCGAACATTGAAATGGTCGTCATCGGCGACGTCGATCTGGAAATTCTCAGAAGGCAGCGCCAAGACGGTACGGTCCGTCAGCTGAAAGACAGACGCCACGACATTTACCGGATTCATTATAAAAAATAACGTGTGAACAGCCGGCACCCTAGTGGCCGGCTTTTTGCGATTGACTTTCTGTTTTGTTTTTCATATATTGGATGTATGTGAAGGAGGTGGAAAAGATGAATCAAACTGGTAAGCGCATGACAGACGTGCAAGCCCACTTGTATATTTGTCGCGCAATTTTTTCCGGAGAATGCGTATTACGGGATCAGTCTGCCCTTTTTTACACATTCATGAGGAAAAAATACCAGTGAGAGACATCTGCCCACAATCGGATTTTAACTGCTTTTTGATCTTGACGGCAGCATGTTAGCTCTGCCGTTTTTTTTATGGCCGGATGTCTCTTCGCGAAACGGAGGAAGAGATTCATGGCAGTATGCAGTGTACAAAACGTGACACAGTCATATGGAGGACATGCGGTTCTCAGCGGAGTGTCATGCGAAATAAAACAAGGCGAACGAATCGGTCTGATCGGCCGCAATGGGGAAGGGAAAACGACGCTGTTGAGGCTGATGAGCGGGCAAGTGAAGCCTGATGAAGGACTTGTCACATGGAAGAAGGGAATATCGGCCGGTTTGCTGAAGCAGTCGGCGGCGCATGCCGGGGAACAAACGGTAAAAGAGCTGCTGTTTGATGTGTTTGCTTCATTATGGAATATACAGAACCAGCTGTCTGCCATCGAACGGCGGCTGGCAGAGGAACAAGACGCGGAAACACTCGAACGGCTGCTTGAACGCTATGGTGCGCTGCAGGACGAATTTCAGCAAAAAGGCGGTTACGAGATCAGCTCGCAAATCGAACGCGTCGCCGCCGGCTTGAAGATCAGCCGTCTGCTTGATGCAAAATGGCGGGATGTAAGCGGAGGAGAGCGGACGAAAGTCGGCTTGGCGAGGCTTTTGCTGTCGTCTCCCGATCTGCTTTTATTGGATGAGCCGACAAACCATTTGGATCTGGATGCGGTCGAATGGCTCACAACATTTGTCAAACAGTACAAAGGGACGGCGGTCATCGTTTCTCATGACCGGTATTTTTTGGATGATGTCGCAACGTCCATTTTTGAAATCGACCAGGGAGAGCTTCACGTATACCAGGGGGATTATTCCGGGTATACGATTGAGCGCGAAGAACGCCTGATCAGAGAGTTCCAGCATTATCAGGACCAGCAAAAAAAGATCAAAAAAATGAAGGAAACGATCAAGCGTCTGAAGGAATGGGCAAACAGGGCCAATCCTCCAAACGAGGGACTGCACCGCCGCGCCAAAAGCATGGAAAAGGCATTGGCGCGCATCGATGTTCTAAAAAAGCCCGCACTCGACCGAAAGAAAATCGATCTCGCCTTCAAAATGAACGACCGAAGCGGAAAAGACGTCGTCAAGCTTGAAAATGTGAAAAAGCGCTTTGGAAAACGGGAGCTGTTCAGCGGGTTGCACATGCATGTCCGCTTTCAGGACCGCGTTGCCATCGTCGGCGAAAACGGAAGCGGCAAAACGACGCTCCTTTCGATCATCAGCGGTACTGCGCCGGCTGACAGCGGCGAGGTGCAGCTTGGGAGCAGTTTGTCTGTCGCTCATCTGACCCAGCATGTCTCGGAAATGAATGAAGAGCACTCCGTCCTGGCTGAGTTTCGCGATCAAGTCACTGCGACCGAAGGCGAAGCCCGAATGATGCTGGCGAAGTTTTTGTTTTACGGACACTCCGTGTTTAAAAAAGTGAAGGACTTAAGCGGAGGAGAGCGCATGCGCCTTCGCCTGGCCCAGCTTGTCCATCAGCATCATAACGTGCTGATCCTCGATGAACCGACAAACCATTTGGACATCGAATCAAAAGAAGTGCTCGAAGAGGCGCTCGCCCGATTTCAAGGGACGATTATCGCGGTTTCCCATGATAGATATTTTCTGGACAGGATGTTCAATGTCACGTATTGGCTCAGCGGCGGCCGGCTGACGCGATATGAAGGCAATTATACGTTTGCGAGGGAGAAGCGGCGGAATGAAGGCGAAGATTGAGGAGAGAATGGCGGAGCCTGAATCGGCTCCGCACTTTCCATTGGCTGTTTTTGGTCATTCGTTCCATCTTCCCATTATGATCGTATTGTGGTATTTGCCGTCAGAAAACATTTTGTCATTTTTTAGGATGTCTTCTATCTCAAAACCGTATGTTTGATAGAGTTTAATCGCTTTCTCATTTGTTTCTAACACTTGAAGAGCTATTTTTTTGATTCCACTCGCGTCTGCCCAAAAAATAGATTGCTGCAATAGATTTTTCCCGATGCCGTATCCCCAAAAATCCTTTAACACGCATACCCCGAATTCGGTCTTGTGCGAGAATCTTTTCAAATCTGTTCCTTCGCACCTTGAAAAACCAACGGTCCGGCCTTGAACTTCCGCTACCAAAAATAAATTCCGGGCTTTTTTGCATCGGTTTGTATGATTTGTTCAAACCGCGGCGCATCGATGAACGCTTCTCCTTTTTCCCTGTCCAAATTTTCGGTTTCCCCGTCGATTCGCATCCTTAATTCTGATAATGCTCCTGCGTCTTTTTTTGGCGGCTGACCGAATCGTATAATGCATTCCTTTAACATAAAAATCCCGTTCGCTCATGACCATGGCGGGCTCCCTTCCATTTGATACGCTTATTCTGCTATATTGAAAATAGAGAGAATATTCTTTATCATTAAACATATCACTGAAAGCGGTTTATACATAAAAAGAAGGTGCATCATGGAATTTCTACTCGTTTTGCTCCCTGTTTTCGGAGTATTTGCCATCGGATATGCCGGGCAGAAGCTGCTTGGCTTTGACATTCAAAACCTGTCTAAAATGTCCCTTTATTTAATGTCTCCTTTTTTGGCGTTTGATACGTTTTATGAAAACAAGCTGACCATGGATTATTTGTATATGTCCGTTTTTGCCCTGGGCCTTTGCATCGCTTTGATTCTATTGGTCTATCTCATCTCCTATATGTACAAGTATTCCAATCAGGAACGCTGCGCCCTTATTTTGTCGTCAGCCTTCATGAATTTATGGGACGCCCGTCGTTTTGCTCGTCTACGGTGCAGCCGGACTTGACATTGCCGTTGTGCTGATGGTAATCCAGCAGCTCGTCATGAGTACGATCGGACTCTATTATGCGGCAAAAGGGAGCTCTGAACAAGACGGCTTTAAAACGGTGATGAGCAGGGTGACGCGGATGCCTGTCGCCTATGGGGCGCTGCTCGGAATCGCACTGCAGCTGAGTCATATTTCGATTCCCGAACAGTTCATGACGGCAATTAAATTGGTCGGGGACGCCGCGATTCCGACGATCATGATTATTCTCGGGATGCAGCTCGCGGCGATTTCGTTTAAACATATCGAATATCGAAAAATCTCTTACTCGCTTTTGCTCAAGCTCATCGCATCGCCGCTTATTGCTTTGGGATTTGCCCTTATCCTTCCTGTCAGCGATTTGGTCAAACAGATCATGATCCTGTCGGCGGCCATGCCGACTGCTGCGAATACAACGCTGATGGCCGTTCAATTTGGAACAAAACCGGAAATCGTATCAAGCGCGACCTTTATCAGCACGCTGCTCAGCATCGGCACGCTGCCTGTCGTACTGTGGATGCTTTCCGTATGGGTCTGACCTGAATGTTTCAGGCGGCCCTTTTTATCTTTGAAAAAGGAACTGCATTTCCGATGAAGAAATGAAATACATATAAAATGGTATGGTTTTTTAGATCATGAAATGGGGTGGACAAATGACGGTACAGGAAAATCGCGCGGATCTCAAAGCGAAGGATCAAAAATACCTTTGGCACGCCATGAGCGGGACGGCTTCCGATCCTGCCCGGCTTGTCGTGAAGAAAGCCGAAGGCGCCTGGATTACGGACATTGACGGCCGCCGTTATTTGGACGGAATGGCCGGGCTGTGGTGCGTCAATGCCGGCTACGGCAGAAAAGAGCTTGCAGATGCGGCGTATGAACAGCTGCTTGAGATGCCTTACGCCCCGTTGACGAACACTCATGTTCCCGCCGTCCGGCTGGCTGAAAAGCTGAATGAATGGCTTGGCGGAGATTATGTGATCTTTTTTTCCAACAGCGGTTCTGAAGCAAATGAAACGGCTTTTAAAATTGCGCGCCAATATCATCAGCAAAAAGGGGAACACGCGAGATATAAGTTCATTTCCCGCTACAGAGCCTATCACGGAAACACGATGGGAGCGCTCGGTGCAACCGGACAGGCGCAAAGAAAGTATAAATACGAACCGCTCGGCCAAGGATTCATCCATGTACAGCCTCCTGATCTGTACCGCAACCCTGCTGATCGCGATACGCTTGAAAGCGCTGAAGACATTGACAAGGTAATGATGTGGGAGCTTCCTGAAACAGTCGCCGGCGTAATCATGGAGCCGATCATTACCGGAGGAGGCATATTGATGCCGCCTGACGGGTATATGGCAAAAGTCAAAGATATATGCGAAAAGAACGGCGCGCTCTTGATCTGTGATGAAGTTATTTGCGGATTCGGGCGGACGGGCGAGCGGTTCGGCTTTATGAATTACGGCGTAAAACCCGATATCATCACAATGGCCAAGGGGATGACGAGCGGCTATCTTCCGCTTGCGGCAACGGCCGTCAAACGGGAGATATATGAAGCGTACGCAGGTGACGGCCCTTATGACCGTTTCCGCCACGTCAATACGTTCGGAGGAAGCCCGGCCGCTTGTGCATTGGCGATCAAAAACCTTTCCATCATGGAGGAAGAGCGCTTAATCGAGCGGTCGCGCGTGCTTGGCGAAAGGCTGCTCAGCGAGCTGAAGGAGATGGAAGACCGTCCGAAAGTCGGGAACGTCCGCGGTAAGGGGCTTCTTGTAGGGGTCGAACTCGTAAAGGATAAACAGACGAAAGAACCGGCCGATTTGGCGGACGTGAACAAAGTGATCGGGGAGTGCAGACAGAAAGGATTGATCGTCAGTAAAAATGCGGATACGGCGGCCGGATACAACAACGTCATCCAGCTTGCGCCCCCTCTCAGTCTGACGGAAGAAGACCTTTCCTTCATCATCGGCGTGCTGAAGGAAAGTCTGTGCCGTTTAGCTTAAAAGACGCGGGCGGCCGTCAGTCGGCCGCCGGCTTATAAAGGCACTTTACGCGTCTATGACGAGGGCGATTTTTCCGAACTGCTCTCCTTTCGTCATCCGGTTAAAGGCATTGCGTGCATCTGACAAAGGATACGTCTTATCGATGATCGGCCGAAGCGAATGGCGCTCCATAAACCGAAGCATCCCGCGGAACTCCTCAAGGCTGCCCATTGAAGTGCCGATGATGCTGAATTGCGGGAAAAAAAGCGAACGCAGCGGAAGTTCAATGCTGTCTCCGGAGCTTGCTCCAAAATTGACGATCCGTCCATTCGGCTTCAGAATGTCAAAGTATTTCGGAAATGTCGCCGGTCCGATACTATCAAGGACAAAATCGACTTTTTCCCCTTTGAGGCTTTCGTTCCAATCGCTGCTGCTGTCAATCGCGCGATCTGCGCCGTGATTCAGCGCTTCCTTTCTTTTTTCTTCGCTGCGCGACGTGACTGTGACCTGTGCGCCTGCCGCCTTGGCCATGAGCAGAGCGTATGTGGCCACACCGCTTCCGATGCCGGGGATGAAGAGGTGCTCGCCTTTTTTCAGCCGGCCTTTTGTGAAAAGAGCCCTGTAGGCGGTCAGCGCTGACAAAGGCAAGACTCCGGCTTCTTCCCAGGTAAGATAGGCCGGTTTTGGAAGGACGTTTTTTGCAGAGACAATTACATATTCTGCAAAGGTTCCGTCAGAAGGCCCGCCGAGAATGTCGGGAACTTGCGGGACGGAATCCGTGAATTCCCAAGTGATGCTCGGATTGATGATAACCTCAGCGCCTGCTGCGAGACCTGATACACCCTCGCCGGTTTCTTCGACTATGCCCGCCCCGTCAGATCCGGGAATGAAAGGCGCATCGCCTTCCTTTCGCGAGCGGAAGAGAAAAATGTCGCGGTGATTGAGTCCTGCCGCTTTCACCTTGATTTTTACTTCCCCGTATCCGGGGGATTGAACGGCTGCGTCTGTCATTTTCAATCCCGCAAGACCGTCCGTACCGCTATGGATGATCGCTTTCACGAAAATACCCCTTTCTTTTCTCAAATGATGGTAACATTATGGCTTGGCAAAGGATGAATGTAAAATGTTCTGCCTGGGGAACGATTAAACATAACAAGGGGATTGCAATAGAGGGGAATTTCCTTTAGTGTAATACAGGATGCAAACGAAGAAGGAGATGGAACATGAGTTTTCACGATCAGCAAATTTTACCGGCGATTCGCAATATGAAGCAGTTTGACATTTTCCTGGACAGCCCGTTTTTATACGGCGTTCTTCTTGATATTCACCTTGGACGGCTGGGAGGCGTGATCAGCGCGGCGAGGGCCAGGGGCAAAAATATGTTTGTTCACGTTGATTTAATCCAAGGGATTAAGCATGACGAATACGGAGCTGAATTTATTTGCCAGGAGATGAAGCCGGCCGGCATTTTATCAACGAGATCAAGCGTGATCGCCAAGGCGAAACAAAAGAAGGTGTATGCGATTCAGCGGATGTTTTTAATCGATACGAGCGCCATGGACAAAAGTATTGAACTGGTCAAAAAACACCGGCCTGATTTTATTGAAGTCCTCCCGGGGGTCGTGCCTGAATTGATCAGGGAAGTAAAAGAAAAAACAGGAATCCCGATATTCGCGGGCGGCTTCATCCGCTCCGAGAATGACGTGAAAAACGCCTTGGAGGCTGGGGCGTCCGCTGTAACAACGTCCGATACAGAGCTGTGGAAAAAGTATTGGATCTGAGCGAAAATAATGAAAAAATATTGACAACGCTTTCATTATACGATACGATCGTACCAAGTTGATACATTGTGACGGAGACCCGGAGACCACAGCAGTTCTTTACCTTATGTAAAGAAGTTTTGCTGTGTTTTTTTATGGTCTTTTAGACACAGTGAAAACTTATATTTATAAAGACTGATTTTCTTAGGAGGGGTAGCCTTGACAGCATTTTGGGGGGAAGTTATCGGAACGATGCTGCTCATCGTCTTTGGCGCAGGAGTTTGCGCCGGCGTAAATTTAAAAAAATCACTTTCTCATCAATCGGGATGGATCGTCATCGCATTTGGCTGGGGGCTTGGCGTGGCCATGGCCGCATATGCCGTCGGCAATATCAGCGGAGCCCATTTAAATCCGGCCCTAACATTGGGACTGGCGTTTGTCGGCGATTTCCCTTGGGAGCAAGTGCCTGCCTATATTTGCGGACAAATGCTTGGCGCTTTTTTAGGAGCCGTTCTCATTTTTCTTCATTATTTGCCGCATTGGAAAGAAACAGATGACCAGGGAGCGAAGCTTGGGGTGTTTTCGACAGGGCCGGCCATTCCAAATACATTTGCCAACCTGTTCAGTGAAACATTCGGTACATTTATTCTCGTACTCAGTATTTTGACTATTGGCGCAAATAAATTCACCGAAGGGCTGAACCCGCTGATCGTCGGTTTTTTGATCGTGGCAATCGGCCTGTCGCTCGGAGGAACGACAGGGTATGCGATTAACCCGGCGCGTGATTTGGGTCCGAGAATCGCCCATTTTGTCCTTCCTATACCGGGAAAAGGAGGCTCCAACTGGCGCTACGCATGGGTGCCAGTCTTCGGACCGATTCTCGGAGGATCGTTCGCCGGCGTTTTTTACAATGCCGTGTTTAAAGGGCACATGACAAACACATTTTGGATTGTAAGCGCTGCAGTAGCTGTGGTATTGTTAGGTTTCTATATATATTCGAAAAAGCAAACGGCAGAGAAATCATTTAATTTGTAACTTAAGGAGCAATAAGGGGGAGCTAAAATGGAAAAGTATATTTTATCTCTTGATCAAGGTACGACAAGTACAAGAGCGATAATTTTCAACAAAGAAGGAAAGATTGTGCATACCGCGCAAAAGGAATTCAATCAATATTTCCCGAATCCCGGCTGGGTTGAACACAATGCAAACGAAATCTGGGGGTCCGTTTTGGCCGTCATTGCTTCAGCGCTTTCTGAATCAGGAATTCAAGCCGGACAAATCGCCGGCATCGGCATCACAAACCAGCGGGAGACAACGGTTGTCTGGGATAAGCATACAGGTCAGCCCGTTTACAATGCGATCGTCTGGCAATCGCGGCAATCAGCAGACATTTGCGAGGAATTAAGAAACAAAGGATATGAAGACAAGATCAGGGAAAAAACGGGTCTGTTGATCGACCCTTATTTTTCAGGCACAAAGGTCAAATGGATTTTGGATCATGTAGAAGGAGCGCGGGAAAAAGCAGAAAACGGCGACCTGCTCTTTGGAACGATCGATTCATGGCTGATCTGGAAGATGTCGGGCGGCAAAGCTCATGTGACCGATTATTCAAATGCTTCAAGAACGCTGATGTTCAACATTTACGATTTGAAGTGGGATGATGAACTGCTAGACATTCTCGGCGTTCCGAAATCGATGCTTCCCGAAGTCAAGCCGTCTTCCCATGTGTACGCCGAAACCGTCGATTACCATTTCTTCGGGAAGAACATTCCGATTGCAGGGGCGGCAGGCGATCAGCAGTCCGCGCTGTTCGGGCAGGCCTGCTTTGAAGAAGGCATGGTCAAAAACACATACGGAACCGGCTGCTTTATGCTCATGAACACCGGCGAAAAAGCGATTAAGTCAGAGCACGGCCTGCTGACGACGATCGCCTGGGGCATTGACGGAAAGGTTGAATACGCCCTTGAAGGAAGCGTATTTGTCGCAGGCTCCGCCATCCAGTGGCTTCGCGATGGGCTGAGAATGTTTAAAGATGCGAAAGAAAGTGAAACATATGCTGTAAAAGCACAATCTGCTGATGGTGTATATGTAGTTCCGGCATTCGTCGGCTTAGGTACGCCGTACTGGGACAGCGACGTTCGCGGCGCAGTCTTCGGTTTAACCCGCGGCACGACGAAAGAGCACTTTATCAGAGCGACGCTCGAATCCCTCGCATATCAGACGAAAGATGTGCTCGATGCCATGGTGGAAGACTCGGGAATTTCGGTCAAAACGCTGCGGGTAGACGGCGGCGCCGTGAAAAACAACTTCCTGATGGAATTCCAGGGAGACATTCTTGATGTACCGGTCGAACGTCCGGAAATCAATGAAACGACAGCCCTCGGATCAGCTTATCTGGCGGGGCTTGCCGTCGGCTTCTGGGATGACCGTTCAGAGATTGAAGACCAGTGGAAGCTGGATAAACGATTTGAACCGAAAATGGAGGAAGAAGAGCGCGAAAGCCTTTACAGCGGCTGGAAAAAAGCAGTTAAAGCAGCTAGGGCTTTCAAATAAGCAGCGAGTATGTTACAATGAATGCAAGTTAATAGAAACGGTTGGAGAAGAGGAGAGACCACAGGCACCAAAGCAGTTGTATTGCTTTGGATGTTTGTGGTCTCTTTTTCTATTATTTGCCGTGACAACAAGGGAGGACTTTTAATGGATACAGTATTTTCAAGCCGCAAGCGGGATGACATCCTACAGCATATGACAAAAGAGAAGTATGATGTGTTTATTATCGGCGGAGGGATTACGGGTGCCGGCACGGCGCTTGACGCCGCATCGCGCGGGATGAAGACCGCTCTTTGCGAAATGCAGGATTTTGCCGCGGGAACATCAAGCCGTTCAACAAAGCTTGTTCACGGAGGGCTCCGCTATTTAAAGCAGTTTGAAGTGAAAATGGTCGCCGAAGTCGGGAAGGAACGGGCGATCGTCTACGAAAACGGTCCGCATGTGACAACGCCTGAATGGATGCTTTTGCCGATGCACAAAGGAGGCACTTTCGGCAAATTCACGACTTCAATCGGCCTCAGGGTGTACGACTTTTTGGCAGGAGTCAAAAAAGCCGAGCGGAGAAGCATGCTGACTGCAAGAGAAACGCTTGAAAAAGAGCCGCTCGTGAAAAAAGACGGCTTAAAAGGCGGAGGCTATTATGTCGAATACCGGACAGACGATGCCAGACTGACGATCGAAGTGCTGAAAGAAGCGGTTAAATTCGGGGCGGAAGCTGTCAACTATGCAAAGGTAAAAGAATTTATCTACGAAAACGGAAAGGTTGCCGGCGTCGTGATCGAAGACGTCTTTACGAAGAAAACGTACCGCGTCTATGCAAAAAAAATCGTTAATGCGACAGGCCCGTGGGTCGACAGCCTGAGAGAAAAAGACCGCTCAAAAGAAGGCAAGCACCTTCAGCATACAAAAGGCGTTCATCTTGTATTCGATCAGTCGGTCTTTCCGCTGAAGCAGGCCGTCTACTTCGATACGCCGGACGGCCGCATGGTGTTTGCCATTCCGAGGGACGGCAAGGCATACGTCGGAACAACCGACACCGTCTATAACAAAAACCTTGAACATCCGAGAATGACGACCGAAGACAGGGACTACGTCATAGACGCGATCAACTATATGTTCCCTGACCTGAACATTACCGCCAAAGACGTGGAGTCAAGCTGGGCCGGGCTCAGACCTTTGATTCACGAAGAAGGAAAAGATCCGTCTGAGATTTCCCGGAAAGATGAAATATGGACATCTGACTCAGGCTTGATCACGATTGCAGGAGGAAAGCTGACAGGCTACAGAAAAATGGCTGAACATATCGTTGACCTTGTCAGAACCCGGTTAAAAGAAGAAGGAGACAAAGACTTCGGACCTTGCAAAACAAAAACGATGCCGATTTCCGGAGGGCATATCGGCGGTTCCCAAAACCTTGAAGCCTTTATCGAGGAGAAGGCGAAAGAAGGAGCTGCACCGGGCTTAACAGAGCAAACGGCAAGACACCTTGCAGCAAGATATGGATCGAATGCGGACCGGCTGTTTGAACGGGTTCAAAAGCTGAAAGATGAAGCTGTCAAGCGCGGCATTCCCGTTCACGTACTGGCGGAAATCGATTACGCGATCGATGAAGAAATGGCCGCGGTTCCGGCGGATTTCTTCGTTCGCAGAACGGGCGCACTGTTTTTTGACATCAATTGGGTCCGCACCTATAAAGAAGGACTTACGGATTATATGAGCGATAAGCTGAACTGGGACGAAGACACGAAAGAAAAGCATCTGAAAACGCTGGATGAGCTTCTTCATGACGCGGTCGTTCCGCTGGAAAGCAAATAACCCTGTCAAGTACAAATGACACGGTCCGGCATGTTGAAAAAACGGGCCGGAATATCCGAAATGGCGCTGCCTTTATAAAGGCAGCACCATTTTTTATGTTGCGCCAACTTATTTTGGACAAAGACGCCGTTTATCGATAATATAAAAGCAGAACAGCTGCTACATAAGCTAGAAAATTGGGAGGTCTGACATGAGCTGGAAAACAAGCTATGAACGCTGGAAAAACACTGGAAATTTAGATCCTGAATTAAAATCCCTCCTTCTCAAAGCGGAAGGAAATGAGAAAGAACTAGAGGATTGCTTTTATAAAAAGCTTGAATTTGGAACGGCGGGAATGCGCGGAGAAATCGGACCCGGTCCAAACCGGATGAACGTCTACACGGTCCGCAAAGCATCGGCCGGCCTTGCATCGTATATAGCCGCAAACGGGGAAGAAGCAAAGAAGCGGGGAGTCGTCATCGCTTACGATTCGCGCCACAAGTCGCCTGAATTTGCGCTGGAAGCGGCAAAAACGCTCGCCGCAAACGGAGTGCAAACGTATCTGTTTGACGAGCTTCGCCCGACGCCTGAGCTTTCATTCGCTGTAAGACATCTTCACGCGTATGCTGGCATCGTGATTACAGCGAGCCACAATCCGCCGGAATACAACGGTTACAAAGTATACGGAGACGATGGTGCACAGCTTCCTCCCGCCGCAGCGGACAAGCTTATCGAGCAAGTCAATGCGATTGAAAACGAATTAGAGATTCCAGAGGGTAATGAGAAAGCTTTAAAAGAAAAAGGCCTTATCAGCATCATCGGAGAAGACATCGACAAGGCATATCTTGACAAGCTGACATCGATTTCCGTCAACCCGGACCTTGCGAAGGAAACGGATGTAAAGGTCATTTTTACGCCGCTTCACGGAACGGCCAACAAATCTGTCAGACGGGGACTTAAAGCCCTCGGCTATGAACACGTGACAGTCGTGCCCGAGCAGGAACTTCCAGATCCCGATTTTTCTACGGTTTCTTCACCGAATCCGGAAGAGCACGCCGCTTTTGAATATGCGATCAAACTGGGGGAAAAAGAGGGTGCCGATATACTGATCGGAACAGACCCTGATGCGGACAGGCTCGGTGTCGCCGTAAAGGATCACGAAGGCCGATATGTCGTCCTGACAGGCAACCAGACCGGAGCGCTCCTGCTTCATTATTTGCTTTCTCAAAAACAGCATAAAGGAATCCTGCCTGAAAACGGAGTCGTCTTGAAAACGATCGTGACAAGCGAAATGGGCCGCGACATCGCTTCTTCGTTCGGACTTGATACGGTCGACACGCTCACAGGCTTTAAATTCATCGGAGAAAAAATCAAGCAGTATCAAGCAACCGGCGAATATACCTTCCAATTTGGCTATGAAGAAAGCTACGGCTATTTGATCGGCGACTTTGCAAGGGATAAGGATGCTGTTCAGGCCGCCCTTCTTGCCGTCGAAGTATGCGCCTTCTATAAAAAGCAAGGCAAATCCCTTTACGACGGATTGCTTGAGCTGTTTAAAACGTTTGGCTATTACCGCGAAGGATTGAAATCCCTCACCTTAAAAGGGAAGGAAGGGGCCGAGCAAATTGCGGCGATTCTGAGCACGTTCAGACAGCAGCCGCCGCTTTCAATTGCCGGAAAAGACGTTGTATCTGCAGAAGACTATCTTGTCGGCAAACGGACGCTGTTTAAAGAAAACAAGGAAGAGGCGATCGATCTTCCAAAATCGAATGTGATGAAATATTTCCTCGAAGACGGCTCATGGTTCTGCCTCCGTCCGTCAGGAACCGAACCTAAAGTGAAATTTTACTTCGCCGTCAAGGGAGAAACAAGCAAAGACAGCGAAGCGCGTTTGAATACCCTGACTGACGAAGTCATGAAACAGATCGACTCGATCGTTAAAGCAAATGCATAAAAGTTGAAAGGCCGCCGCACACGCAGGCGGCTTTTTTTGTTTGAGTTGATTTGCGAATCCTTCTGATGTAATATATATTTAACGTAATGTAATGTATATATTGCATAATTCGTTTTCGGAAAGGAGACGGTTGTCATGAAATTTTTGAAAAGCGGAGATGAATACGTTGAAAAGAAAATGAACCAATTTTTTAACGAATCCGGTATGCTGGTCGCCTCTTTATTGCTTTTAGATGTGATCGTCAGAGGCATCATATTGGATAGAGAACCGTCAGAATACGTTGTGAGCGGAATCGGCTTTGGACTGTACGCTTGCTGGATCATTTTCCGGTATCTGTTTTCCGGCCTGGAATACCCGGACATTGCCAGCAAACAGGCTTATCGCAAAAAAAGAAAAGAAATGCTGGCGGTCAGCATGACGTCAGGTTTCATTTTTCTGTGTTTAACGATTGCGTTCACGGGAATACCCGGCCATGCGAAAGAATGGCTTGATCTTGTGATGATGGTCTTTCTGTTTGTTTTATTCTATTTTCTGGTCAATGTCATCTCTTTACGTATGTCTTTCAAGAAAAATAAAGATCTTTTGGATGACTGACGAAAGCTCTAGTTAAAACAGATACATCGCGGGAAGCAGGTGAGCAAATGGTAAACCGGGTCAAATTGGCCCGGATCGAAAAGTCATTCACACAAGCCCAGTTGGCAGAACGGGTTGATGTGACGCGGCAAACGATCGGGCTGATTGAAAAAGGAAAATACAATCCGACGCTTCAGCTATGCATCGCAATCGCAAAAGCGCTGGATAAAACGTTGGATGATTTATTTTGGGAGGAGGATAAAAGATGAGGAAGTGGTTTGCATCAGCGGATGAATACGTTGAAATTAAAAAACTTCAGTGAAGCAGGCATATTGACCGCTGCCCTGCTTATGGCAGACATCGTCATCAGGGGCGCCGTTCTGCACAGGTATTTGGCAATAAATTGTAAGGTCCTGCTGCTTTAAGCATTTATATATGCTTTTCCGTTGTTTGTTGTCAGGGATGGAGTATTTGAGGAAAGCCTGTCGCAAAAAAAGAAAACAAGTTCGGCAGCAAGGTCTGGGCCGTGATCGTTCTGCTTGCCGGCGTCATGTTCACCGGTCTGCCGAATAGCGCCGGGGAATGGGAAAAATGATTCTGTTCGGCCTGCTTGTCGTATTATTCTGTTGCTAATGTCCTTCAAAAGAAACAAAAACATCTTTGACGATAAACCTTTCAGCCAAAAGTCTTAGAAAAAATCAGGCGAATCAATCAGACTATTCCCTTCTAATGAAAGAAGCCGTTTTTAAAAAAGCGCGTGTATAATGAAGAATAACGAAGGGGCATGAAAGGCGGATGAACGGTTGAAAGAAGACACCCGTTTCGAAAAGTTGAAAACATTGAAAGAAATAGCAGAGACATTGAATGAAGGAAATGACCTGAAAGAAACGCTTGATGCCGTTTTGAAAAAACTGCTTCGTTTAACGGGCCTTCAAACGGCATGGATTTTCCTGATTGATGCGAAGGGCGGATTCGAGCTGACGGCCTCTGCTTTTTTGCCTGAAGCCCTGATGTACGATGAGAAGCGTTTAATGTGTGAAGGGGACTGCTACTGTCTTTACCAATACAGACAGGGAAGACTGGATAGAGCGACAAATATGATCCATTGCAAGCGGATCGATACGGCGATTGACATGAAAACGGGAGACCCCGAAGGCATTACCCAGCATGCGACGGTGCCCCTCACAGATCAAAACAAGCGCTTCGGGCTGCTGAATGTTGCGGCTCCGGGGAAGATTCATTTTGATAAAGAGGAGCTCGCTCTCCTGGAAGCTGTCGCCCTTCAGATCGGCACGGCGGTCAAGCGGATGAAGCTTGCCGAAAATGAACAAAGAAACGCGCTTCTGACAGAGCGGAACAGGCTTGCGCAGGACCTGCACGATTCGGTTAACCAAATGCTCTTTTCGGTAAGCCTTACGGCAAAAGCGGCCGGGGAGATGACGGACGATTCCGAGCTTCGCGAAATGCTTGAATTTATTCAAAGCCTCTCACATGAAGCGCTTCATGAGATGAGGGCGCTAATCTGGCAGCTTAGGCCGCAGGGGCTTGAAGAGGGGGTGGCGGCGGCCATTGAAAAATACGCCGAAGTCATCGGGCTCAATGTGAAGCTGACGCAAAGCGGCGTGCTCCGTCTTTCACAATCAGAGGAAGAATTGATTTGGCGCTTGAGCCAGGAAGCCCTCGCCAATTGTAAAAAACACGCCGAAGCCGAGCTGACGGAGGTGAGAATCAGCCGTTCTTCGTCATCCATCATGCTCGAAATCGAGGATGACGGAAAAGGGTTTAAATATGACCCGGATTCAAACATCCCGACGCTCGGCTTAAAGGGGATGAAAGAGCGGACAGAGCAGGCGGGCGGTTCGTTTTCGATCAGCTCGGAAATGAATAAAGGAACGAAAATCACGATTATTCTGCCCTGCAACGGGAAGGGGGAAGCCGAATGGAGAAAGTGAAAATCGTCATTGCCGATGACCATCATATCGTCAGAAAAGGTTTGCTGTTCTTTTTCAAAACGAAAAACGACCTGGCTGTCATCGGGGAAGCGTCGACAGGCAGAGAAGTATTGGACATCTTGGAAGAAAAGCGGGCGGACATCGTTTTAATGGATCTTTCCATGCCTGATATGGACGGCATCGAAGCGACAAAACGGATAAAAACGCTCTATCCTACCGTCAAAGTCATCGCTTTGACAAGCTATGCCGATCAGTCGCACGTCATTCCCGCCATCCAGGCAGGCGCTGAAGCATATCAGCTCAAAGACACGGAGCCTGATGAACTTGTCGAAACGATCCGGTCCGTTCACGCCGGACGCCATACACTGGATCCGAAAATCATGTCCCACGTATTCCGTCACATGGCACAGGCCGACGAAAAAGAAAAAATACACCAATTAACAAATAGAGAAAAAGACGTTTTATTTGAAATTGCCAAAGGTAAGAGCAACAAAGAAATTGGCGCAGCGCTTTTCATAACCGAAAAAACGGTGAAAACACACGTATCCAATCTGTTGTCAAAGCTTGGCCTGTCAGATCGTACGCAGGCAGCGCTGTTTGTCGTGAAACATAACATAGATCCAAAAACCGGGAGATGAAAATATGAACATAACCGTACTCAGCGGAACCGCAAGAAAAAAAGGAAGAACGAAAATCGCCGCTTCGTATATCGCCGATGCGTATCAGGCCCTTCTCATCGATTTAAGCGAATTCAGCCTGCCGATCCTTCAATGGAGAAGATGACCAGTTTCAGCTCGAAAATGTCCAAACGTTAAGAACGTCTGTTAAAGAAGCAGACGCTGTCGTTTTATTATCCCCTGAATATCACAGCGGCATGAGCGGAGCTTTGAAAAATGCGCTAGACTTTTTAAGCAGCGAACAATTCGCAAGCAAGCCGGTTGCGATTTTTGCGTGCGCCGGAGGCGGAAAAGGCGGGATTAACGCGTTGGCCAATATGCGCATCGTGGCGCGGGGTGTCTACGCAAACGTGATTCCCAATCAGCTTGTGCTCGATCCGGTTCATATAGACGATGAAAACAACACGGTCACAGAAGACGCAAAAGCGAAAATTAAAGATGTGATGGAAGAACTTCTAAAGTTCGCGAAATTTCAAAAAGCCTGACGCACAGGTGCGCCGGGCTTTTTTAGGTGAAAACAAGCACGCCGCTGTCTTCGCCGTGTCCGGAAAATGAGGCGTGGTCAATATACTGGAGCAGGTCATACAGCCTTTTCTCGACAATCGCATCGTCTCTTTCAAAATTGTAGGCATGCAGAAAATGTTCAATCCGCTTTGACAGTAAATCATCTTCCGTGCGGACCATGAGAATGAGAAGATTATCCCATTGTGACCGGTGTGTATAGTACAAAGC
Source organism: Bacillus sp. JJ675 (assembly GCF_036963165.1). Lineage (NCBI taxonomy): Bacteria > Bacillati > Bacillota > Bacilli > Caryophanales > Bacillaceae > Bacillus > Bacillus sp. JJ675. The sequence goes on from NZ_JBALMR010000019.1 coordinate 23,394, forward strand.
TTTATCATAATCAGCGTAATTCAATTCGCCACTCTCCCTTCTTTCTTTAGGAGTCTTGATTATTTTATGTACGGGGGATGTTTTTTTCTCTGGGCAAAAGTTGGTCTGCCTGATGCGGCAGCCTAGAAATATGAGGATTGCATAACGCAAAAATTCGAAAACTGTCTGCATGGCGCATCGTTTTCTGGTCATGATAAAACATGAGTACAATGACAATCGGAGAGGTAAACATGAAAAAACTTTTATGCGCGGTTTTTTTCAGCATTATCTTCATCGCGTCTTTCACGGCAAAAGGCTATAATGCCGCAGAAGAGCACGATTCTGTTGAAAGATGGGAACGAATCGCCTGGAGCGCGCTGGAGGAAAAGTATAAAGGCGCTTCTCTGAAGGATTATGAATATATAGGGCGGACAGAAATCAATGATGAAGAGACAAAAGACGTATTCCGGGTAACCGTCAATCGGAAAGGCAAATCGTTCCCCGCTCATGCCGAGGTATATTTCCATCCGGTCACCAACGCGATCATCAGCGTTCAGATTTTTCCTTTATAAAAAAAACGAAGGGCGGATGCCCTTCGATTAACTCAACAATTTACGTATATTGTCCTGATTAAAGATAACATCCTGGAGCGTATATTGATCCAACACGGCCAAATATGCGGAAAGCGCTTTGTTTAAGACGTGTTTCAACCCGCAGTTCGGCGACAGAATGCAGTTGTTTGTTTCTTTGTCAAAACACTCCACAAGATTAAAATCGTCTTCCGTTTTCCGGATGACTTCTCCGATATTGATCTGTTCAGGAGCCTTTCCGAGCCGGATCCCGCCGTTGCGGCCGCGGATCGTTTCAACATAGCCAAGCTTGCCGAGATCGTAAATCACCTTCATCAGGTGGTTTTTTGATATGGAGTAGGTATCGGCGATGTCTTTTATATTGACAAGCTTGTTTGAGTTTCTGGTTGCAAGAAAAATCAGCACCCTTAAAGAGTAATCGGTATAATTTGTTAATTTCATCGCATTTACCTCAATCAAACAAGTTTCCATTATCTTATCACATTTTCATTCGTTTATGATTGGTCTTAGTCAATTTGTTACAAAATTATAAAACATTCTTCTTAAATATTGCTTTAATCCTAATTGATGCCTAAGATAAAGATGTATCAAAAATACATCTTTAATTAAGAATAAGCAAATGATTTTCCTTAAAGATGACCGCATTGCACCTTTAAAGATGTATTTGAAATACATTTTTAAAGTGATCTGGAGAGGAGCAAACGATATGCTATCTGAGAAAACCATGCAAATTGTGAAATCGACCGCACCTGTATTAAAGGAAAGAGGAACTGAAATCACCGTTTGTTTTTACGAGAGAATGTTCAACGCGCATCCCGAATTGAAAAATATCTTTAACATGTCCCGCCAGAAAACGGGAGGACAGCCGAAAGCTTTGGCATTTACGGTGCTGCAGGCTGCCGAGAACATCGACCGGCTTGAGGCGCTGCTTCCGGTAGTCGAACAAATCGGCCACAAGCATAAAAGCCTGCAAGTAAAACCTGAGCATTACCCAATCGTCGGCAAGCACTTGCTGGAAGCGATTGAAATCGTCCTCGGGGAAGCTGCGACTCCGGAGATTCTCCAAGCCTGGGCAGAGGCTTATGAAGAAATCGCACGGGTGTTTATCGAAATCGAAAAACAAATGTACGAGAAAGCCAAAAAGGCAGGAAGCTGGGAGGGTTTCAAACCGTTCGTCGTCGTTGAGAAACGCCGGGAATCTGAAACGATCACTTCTTTTTATGTGAAACCGGCCGACGGATCGGACTTGCCTCCGTTCACTCCAGGCCAGTATGTATCAGTCCGCATCAAAATTCCCGGAGAGCAGTACTTCTTGACCCGGCAGTACAGCTTGTCAGATGTGTGGAATAAAGATTATTACCGGATATCGGTCAAATTGGAAGCCGAAGAAGGCAAGCCGAAAGGAAGAGTGTCAAGCTATTTGCATGAAGAAATGGAGGTTGGCGGCTCTCTTGAATTGAGTGCTCCGGCAGGAGACTTCGCCCTTTCCGAAGAATCGGACAAGCCGGTTTATTTCATCAGCGCCGGGTCGGGAATTACGCCGGTTATGAGCATGGCAAAAACGCTTGCCGCAAAAGACAGCGGACGCCGGATCACATTCGTTCACGCCGCAAAATCAGAAACGCACCACGCGTTCAAAGAAGAAGCCGAAAAACTCGTCAGCGGAAATCAGGATAACAGGCTGCTGTTTGTTTACAGCCGCGGAACTGAAGCCGCATCAGACCGCGTGATCAACGGCCGGCTTGATGAGGACCTTTTAAAATCGATCGTGAAAGATCAGGACGGCGAATTTTATGTATGCGGACCGCTTTCTTTCATGAAAAGCGTCATCAGAGGATTGCAAAAACTTGGAGTTCCGACGGAAAACATCCGCTACGAAAGCTTTGCTTCATCGCTTGATATGCAAATCGCTAATTAAAACAAAGGCAGCTGTCACTTTGACGGCTGCCTTAAAACATATTCCCGCACATTTCATCTTTTGACGCCCCCCCTCATACAATAAAGATAAGTCCAACCGGGGGGGATTCATTATTGAGCGTGCGGGAGCAGAAAGAACTGGAGCGGGCGATTGAAGAAATTACGGAGATCGCGAAAGGATTCGGCCTTGATTTTTATCCGATGAGATATGAAATATGCCCGGCTGAAATCATCTATACATTCGGCGCCTACGGGATGCCGACGAGATACAGCCATTGGAGCTTCGGCAAGCAGTTTCACAAAATGAAGCTTCATTACGATTTTGGTTTGAGCAAAATATATGAGCTTGTCATCAATTCAGATCCCTGTTATGCTTTTTTGCTTGACAGCAATTCGCTTGTCCAAAATAAACTGATTGTCGCTCACGTACTTGCCCACTGTGATTTCTTTAAAAACAACTGCAGGTTTCAAAATACAAAGCGCGATATGGTCGAAAGCATGGCTGCAACGGCGGAGCGGATCAAGCATTATGAGACGATCCACGGCGCAAAGGAAGTCGAAGCTTTTCTCGACGCGGTTTTAGCGATTGAAGAGCATATTGACCCGTCATTGGTGCGCCCGAAGCTTTCGTGGAGCATCGATGATGAAGACGACGAGGAAGAAGAAAGATCCTCATCGCCGTATGATGATCTGTGGGAATTGGACCGGAAAGAGCCGAAGCAGAACAAGAAAAAAGCGAAAAAGAAATTTCCGCCGAAATCCGAAAAAGACATTTTGCTGTTTATTGAAGAACATTCACGGGAACTTGAGCCATGGCAGCGGGATATTTTGACGATGATGAGGGAGGAAATGCTGTACTTCTGGCCGCAGCTCGAAACAAAAATTATGAACGAAGGATGGGCGTCCTACTGGCACCAGCGGATCATGCGCGAGCTTGACCTAACCTCAAGCGAGGCGCTTGAGTTTGCCAAGCTGAATGCCGACGTCGTCCAGCCGTCCAAAACCGGCATTAATCCATACTATCTCGGGCTGAAAATATTCGAAGACATTGAAGAACGGTACAACAACCCGACGGAAGAAATGAAGAAGATGGGGGTTCAGCCGGACTCGGGAAGAGAGAAAATCTTTGAAGTCAGAGAAATCGAATCAGATATTTCGTTTATCCGCAATTATTTGACGAAGGATCTCGTCAGGCGGGAAGACCTTTATCTGTTTCAAAAACAGGGAAGGGATTATAAAATCGTCGACAAGGACTGGAAGTCGGTGCGCGACCAGCTTGTCAGCATGCGGGTAAACGGAGGCTTTCCTTATCTGACCGTTGAAGACGGGGATTATATGAAAAATTACGAGCTGTATATTAAGCATTGGTATGAGGGGATCGAGCTGGATTTAAAATACCTTGAAAAAGTCCTTCCTTATCTCCATCAGCTCTGGGGAAGAAGCGTCCACGTCGAAACCGTGCTCGAGGATAAGCCCGTCATGTTTTCATATGACGGAAAGGCGGTTCACCGCAGATATTTGTAGGCGAAAAAAGAGGGGAAGCCCCCTCTTTTTTTATTTTCTGTTTTTTAGGATCTTGAAGATGTTTTTTGCTTGGTCTGTATTATCCAAGAGGCCTGTAAACTGCTCTTTTCCCGGGCCGAACGCATAGACCGGCACTTCCTCGCCCGTGTGGTCGCCCGTTGTCCAGCCTGTATGCGAACGGCTGTCAAAAATGGTTTTAATCGCTTTTTCAACGGCGTCCGCTTTTTTTGTCCCGGCCGATTTTTCAACGCTGTTGATTTCATCCTTCGTTAAGGCGAAGCCAATCCGGTTTTTTAGTACGCTTGAAACCGATTTGCCGCTTGCGATTTCATTCGCCATGAAGGCAGGGGTCTTTTTGGCTGCCAAAATCGGCTGAGGGAACCAGTTTTTCTGTCCGTCCGTTCCGACCGTCATTCCGCCAGTGGAATGATCAGCAGTTGCGATGACGAGCGTATGCTTGTCCTTTTTGGCAAAATCGACGGCAGCTTTAAACGCTTTTTCAAAATCTCTCATTTCGCTCATTGCGCCGACAATATCGTTGTCATGGCCCGCCCAGTCAATTTGGCTTCCCTCAACCATGAGGAAAAATCCTTTTTTATTTTGATTGAGCCTTTCGATGGCGGACTTGGTCATGTCTTGAAGAGACGGTGTTTCCGCGCTTCGGTCTATCGCCTTGTCAAGCCCGCCGTCCGCGAACAGACCGAGAACCTGCTCGTTTTTGTCCTTGAGCAGCTGTTTTTTATTTGTCACATAGCTGTATCCGTCTTTTTGAAAGGCCTTTGTCAAATCGCGGTCTTTCCGTACGAAATTCGTTTTGCCCCCGCCGAGGAGAACGTCAATCCTGTGCTTTCCTTTGATTTTGCCGTTGAAATAGTCATCTGCGATCTGGTCCATGTTTTTCCGCGATTCGTTGTGCGCCCCGTAAGCGGCCGGGGTGGCGTGGGTAATCTCTGATGTTGCAACAAGCCCTGTTGACATTCCTTTCGCTTTTGCTTCTTCGAGGACGGTTTTGACCGGCTTTTTATGTTTATCGACGGCGATCGCGTTATTATACGTTTTCACGCCTGAAGACATGGCCGTGGCGGCTGCCGCCGAATCGGTGATGTTGTATTCCGGGTCATCGGGATACGTCATTTGCAATCCGGTGAGGTATTTGTCAAATTCAGTCGGTGTGCCCTGTTCTTTGTTTTTAAATGAACGGTAGGCGGAAGTGTAGGAAACGCCCATCCCGTCGCCGATCAAGAAGATCACGTTTTTAATGTCAGGCTCCTTTTTTTTCGTCTGCTTTGCATATGCTTCGTCTGTTCCATTAAGTCCCGTGCCGATAACAGTTCCGATTGCCAAAGCCGAAATCCCGGCAAACGCAAAAATTTTGGACTTTAATCCCATTTGATATTTCCCCCTTATCGCATCAGCTTCATGTTTTATCGTAAAGGAACGATGTTTGCCGGGTTTTAACGGAACATAAAGATGATGTAAAAAAATTGTAAAATGGCAGATGCCGAGATTGGCAAACATTCACAAAACAGATCGAAATCCCTCGGAAAAAATAGTTGCAAACGATTGCTTTTATGTTAATATCAAGAAAAAGTGGGTGTTCTTGGTGATCTCGGCGAAAAAAGAATTGCGATATTATCTGCAACAAGACAAGAAGGCTTTAGGCATCTCAAACCGAAAACGGCCCAAACGGTTTGGCGATTACATATGGAAATATCAAATATGCCTGCGAAAGCATGAATACTACACGAATACGGGCTCAAGAATATGGAAGCATGTTTACAGGTACCTTCATAAGAAAAAAGGATTAAAACTCGGCTTCGACATCCCCGTGAACGTGTTTGGGCCCGGATTAAGAATCAACCATTTTGGCTTAATCGTAGTGAACAGCAATGCCAAAATCGGCGCAAATTGCGACATTCACCAAGGAGTCAACATCGGACAGAACCATGGCCAATATGATGTTCCCACAATAGGCGATCATGTATGGATCGGTCCGGGTGCGAAGCTGTTCGGCAAGATACAGATCGCAAACGGCGTCACGATCGGAGCCAACGCCATCGTCAATAAGTCGTTTACTGAAGAAAATATTACAATAGCCGGTGTGCCTGCTAAAAAGATTAAAGAGGGCAGTACTGTGAAAGATGAGCCTAACTGCCCGCAAAAAGGAGAACCTGTCCATCTGTAAACGCCGGTTCTTTCTTTTTGCCTCACAACTCCATGACTGAATTCTTCATAAATGCAATGATTTAACCATTTTGGCTTTGTCGTATTCCGGTTACGTTTGAAACACAAATGAAATATTTAATACCCTTAAAAACTTTTTTTAAAAACGAATATTTAAGCAATTTGATGCAGGAAGTCAAGACTATTTCTATTGGAATGTCCTCCTTATAATAGAAACAGAGGAAGGCTGAAGCGTCAGCCGTTTCGATGATTCTATCAGAAACTATTATTTTAAAATAATTCGTGAAAATCTGCTTATGGGAGGACAACATGAAGAAACAGGTTTTAACAGCAACAACGGCGATTGTTTTGGGAAGTTCATTGTTTGCAGGTGCGGCATCCGCACAGACGGTAAAGGTGAAAAAAGGCGATACATTATGGGGATATTCAAAAAAGTATGGAACAACAGTCAGCAAGATCAAAAAGGAAAATAAACTGACGTCAGATACCATTTACATAGGCCAAACGCTGTCCATCAATGGAAGCAGCAAACAATCAAAAGTATCCAGCTCTTCTTCAGCGACGCACAAAGTCGTCAGAGGAGACAGCCTTTGGAAAATTTCAAGGACCTATAACATGACCGTTAGTGAATTAAAAAAGCTGAACGGCTTAAAAACAGATCTCATCCGGATCGGACAAGTCCTGAAAGTAAAAGGGACAAGCAGCGTAAAATCGACATCCGGCAGCACAGCAAGCAAGAAGACAACATCCAGCAATAAAACAGTACAAAGCTCATCTAAGCTTAATACATCAAAGCTTGTCTCAGATGCACGCGCTCTGATCGGAACTCCTTATAAATGGGGCGGCACGACTCCTTCAGGCTTTGACTGCAGCGGATTTATCTGGTACCTGTTGAACAAGCAAACAAATGTGGCGAGAACGAGCACAGCCGGATACTGGAGCTCTATGACAAAAGTATCAAGCCCTGCGGTCGGCGATTTTGTCTTCTTTACGACCTATCAGGCAGGACCGTCACATATGGGTGTTTACATCGGAAGCAACAAATTCATTCATGCAAGCTCAGACGGCGTGATGATCAGCGATATGACATCAAGCTATTGGAAGCCGCGCTACCTTGGCGCAAAACGCTTCTAATCGCCCCTTTAGAAAACCCGTTCCCAGCTGAACGGGTTTTTTTGCGTCTCAAAACCGAAACTGTGACAAGAACGCCAGAAAGCTCTGTACTTTCTCATTGTCAATCAGGCTGACCGCATATCCTCCTGCAACCGGAAGCTGCATAAAGTCGCACGGAACCTCTATTAATCTTCCTTCCATCAGTTCGCGACGCACGGTCGATAACGGCAAAAATGAAATCCCGAGTCCTTCCGAAATCAATCGTTTCGTAATATGCGTCTGGGAAACGAGCATCGTTCTGACAAACGGAAATTTGAGCCTCAGCTGGCGGACCAAATCATCCCAATATTCGGGGTGGTTGTGGGTAAGCAGCAAATATTGTTCAAGCAGTTCCTCGACATCAAGCGGAGGAGCGCTTTCAGGTTCGCGCCCGTCGTGAGGGGCGACGAGAATAACAGGATCGCTGTACATCGAATAACAGGTCAGGTTTGACGATTGCACTTTTAAACAGCTTAATCCGACATCTGCTTCACCGGCTAATATTAAAGGCGCGATTTCCGCCGACTCGGCGATTTTGATTTTCATTTCCGAGTCTGGGTGCAATGACGTATATTTCTTCAGGATGAATGGCAGGATGGTATCGGCGATGAGCGGCGAGACTGCCAGGTTCAATGTTTGCAAGTATCCTTGCCTGATTCTGTGAAGCTCGGCCATGCTGGATTCGTAATCTTCCAAAAGCCGCAGGGCAAAAGGGAGATATGCTCTGCCTTCTTTCGTTAAGTGAATGCTTCTTCCTTTTCTGACGAATAATTGGCAGCCGAGCTCTTCTTCAAGCAGTTTGATTTGAACAGTGACAGTCGGCTGGGATATGAATAGCGTTTCTGCTGTCTTTCTGAAATTTTCGTATTTTGCAGCTGTAACGAAGGTGTGAAGCCATTTGAAATCCATATCGTTCCTCCTGATTAATTTTATTAATCAAAGACATCAATATAATTCAATATTTTTTAAATATTATATCAACTATAATGAAAATGACAAAGGAAAAAGGAGGAATCTCAGTTGGTATATCATGGATTAAAAGGGATTGCATGTGTTGAAACATCGATCAGTCATATTGACGGTGAAAAAGGAAAACTCATCTACAGGGGATACAACGCAGAACAACTGGCACTCACCTCAACTTTTGAAGAAGTCGCATATTTGATCCTTCACGGAACGCTCCCACAAGAAGAACACCTCAGACAATTCAACGAAATGCTTGCTTCTTACCGCCCATTGCCGGAATCGGCCGAACGATTGATAAGGAGCCTGCCGGCGCAAATGGACGATATGGCGGTCCTGCGTACGGTCATCTCTTCATTCGGAGAAAAAACGTATACATTCCGCCCGACAATGGAAGAGGCCGTTCGGCTGATCGCCGCCGCTCCATCTATCATCGCTTGCAGAAAACGTTTAATGGACGGACACGAGCCCGTACAGCCGCTTAGCGAACTGGGCTTCGTAGAAAACTATTTTTATATGCTGAAAGGGACACGCCCGACAGAAGCGCAAAAAAAGGCGCTTGAAACGTATATGATTCTCGCGATGGAACACGGCATGAACGCGTCAACTTTTTCGGCAAGGGTGACGGTATCGACGGAATCCGATCTTGTTTCAGCCGTGACGTCCGCGCTCGGCACGATGAAAGGGCCTCTGCACGGCGGAGCTCCGTCAGCCGTCACGGAAATGCTCGAGGACATTCGGGAAAAGGAAAATGCCGAAAGCTATTTAAGAGAAAAGCTTGAAAAAGGCGAAAGGCTGATGGGATTTGGGCATCGCGTGTATAAGACGCACGATCCGCGGGCGAAGGCCTTGAGGGTGAAGGCTGAGGAAATTGCCGGAGGCGACCGGGATATCGATCTGGCGCTTCATGTCGAAAACACCGCCATCCGCCTGCTGGAAGAATATAAACCGGGCCGGAAGCTTTATACGAACGTAGAGTTTTATGCGGCAGCCGTCATGAAAGCGATCGATTTTGACGCATCATTGTTCACACCTACATTTTCGGCAGCTAGAATGGTCGGATGGTGTGCGCACGTGTTAGAACAGTCTGAAAATAATACGATTTTCAGGCCGTCCGCTAAATATATCGGAGAAATGGCCGTTCCGTTGACACAATAAAAACGAAACAAGCTGACGCTGATGTTCAAGCGGCGTCAGCCCGTTTCGTTTTTTGCTCTTTTGTTTTACGTCAAGAAGCCTCATGACGCGCCAAGCATTTTCAGCGGTGCCTGAATCCCATGGGTGTTCCCTCAGACTGCTTGTATGACCCCACATACCAACTCTCCGCAAATTTTTCGCCTTCTGCAGCCCAGTAGCGGCCGCCGTCAAGCGATTCTGAAGCTGACGGTGACCGGACATTCAAATATAAAGAAATGAGACAAATTTGCTGTTTTCTAAGTCATGGGCGGTTTTAGAGCCGAATCAGGACGGTGCGAAAGAAAGGCAATGGGAAGTTCCATTGTGATTATTCTGTGAACATTTTGATTTGCCATTGCCGTTTTAAACATGCTGATCACGATTCCAGTTTGCAAGCTTCCGCGGCGATTCGCTCGAACGACTGGATAAACGGCTTGATTTCCGCTTCGTCAAGGACGACGAGCAGCCTCGTGAGCGCGTCGCGGAACTGTCTGCTTGCTTTCTCAAGGGCGGCAGCTCCTTTCTCGGTAAGCTTCAGAATCGTAACACGCCTGTCGCGCGGATCGTTCAAGCGTTCGACGAACCCGTTGTGAACAAGCCGGTCAATGCTGACCGTGATGGCGCTTGGCTTTACTTCCATTCGGTCAGCCAGAAGAGAGGACGTCATTCTTTCCTCATCGGCGATTTGTTTTAAAATGAAACATTGCTGCCCCGTCAAACCGTCTTCCAGCTTTGCAGTAAACCAGGTAAACAGCTTTTTATTCGTCGCGGCCAATGCCTTATGAAACCTCTCGGTGTAGTCGGTCCATTCTTTCGATGTATGGGAGATTGTCATTGTTGATTCACCTTCTCATTTTATTCCTCTTGTTAAAATTACTGTTTATTAACATTTAAATAAGTTAAATAAATGATAAACGAGAACGTCTGACACTGTCAAGGACAGCCCGTTTTATATGCAGTCTTCGCTGCGAGATTGGTGAATGTTTTGTGAAAACTAGCAAATGTATCGATATATAGGATTTGGATCTGTAAAACACTATTTCAAAAATTTAGATTGGTAGATTATTTTACGTATTTTTTCCTATAATACCAACTATGTGATAGAGTATAAAAAATATTTTTAAAATTTTGTTTTCTTTTTTCGTTTTTCCTATATAATAAGAACAGAAAGTGCGTAGTATTTTCGGATAATATTAACTGAAAATTCAGAATAAATTGATTTTTAGGGGGTGGTGCTTTAGCAATTCATGAGCTAAAACCGCAAACTCAGGTAAATTCATAATTCCATGGGAGTGAAGTCATAATGAAAGACGGACTATTCAGAAAAAAAGGGATTGACAGCTTAATTGCTGCGACAAAAGGGGAAAAATCTCTAAGGAGGGATCTCGGCTCCTTTGACTTAACGATGCTTGGAATCGGGGCGATTATCGGTACGGGCATTTTCGTATTGACGGGTACGGGCGCTTTGACCGCGGGACCGGGGCTTGTGCTTTCATTCGTTATCGCTGCATTCGCGTGTTTGTTTGCCGCTTTGGCGTATGCCGAATTCGCTTCAACCGTACCGGTCTCAGGATCGGTTTATACCTACACGTATGCGACGCTTGGGGAATTGATGGCGTTTATCATCGGCTGGGATTTAATTCTTGAGTATTCATTGGCTGTTAGTACGGTGTCTGCCGGGTGGTCCGGTTATTTTCAATCGTTTTTGAACGGGCTCGGCATTCAGCTTCCAGTTGAATTGACAGCCGCTCCGGGCGCAATAAAAGGAACTGCAACCTATTTTAACCTGCCTGCATTTTTAATTGTCATCTTAATTACTTTTTTGCTGTATCTTGGAATCCGCGAATCCAAACGGGTGAACAATATTATGGTCGTGATAAAAATCCTCGTCGTATTCGTATTTATCGCGGCTGCTGTCATGTATGTAAAGCCGGCCAACTGGCAGCCGTTTATGCCGTTTGGTTTTACGGGCGTATTCAACGCTGCGGCGCTTGTTTTCTTTGCCTTCATCGGATTTGATGCCGTGGCTTCCGCCGCTGAAGAAACGAAAAATCCGTCGCGCAATCTGCCGCGAGGCATCGTTTATTCATTGCTCGTTTGTACGGTTTTATATGTCGTCGTATCGGCAATCATGACAGGCGTCGTTCCGTTCATGCAGTTTAAAGGCATCGACCATCCAGTTTCGCTTGTCCTGCAAGTCACAGGCCAGAACTGGGCGGCGGGCATTATTGACGTAGGGGCCATCCTCGGGATGACAACCGTCATGCTGGTCATGCTTTATGGACAAACCCGCGTCATGTTTGCGATGTCCCGCGACGGTTTGGTTCCCCCGGCGCTGTCCAAAGTCCATCCGAAGCATAAGACGCCGTATATCAACACATGGTTCTTCGGTATTCTTTCCGCTTTAATGGGAGGATTCGTTCCTTTGGATGAGCTTGCAAAACTCGTCAATATCGGAACGCTGTCTGCGTTCATCCTGATTTCCATTGCCGTCATCGTGATGAGGAAGACACAGCCTGACCTGCCGAGGGCATTCAGATGTCCGGCAGTACCGCTTGTTCCGATTTTAGCCGTGCTGTTCTGCGGTTTTCTCATTCTGAACCTTGGCGGAGAAACGATCATGCGTTTTCTGATCTGGCTGGTAATCGGTCTTGCCGTCTACTTCCTGTATTCGAGAAAGCATTCAAAACTCGGACAAACGGAAAATGAGTCTTAAAAAGGATATGAAAAGAAGCAGCTGACAAGGCTGCTTCTTTTTGTCTATTCGGAAAAGTGGAAATACGGCAGAAAGCTTTAAAAAAAGCCGCAAAATAAGAGATAATAGAATCGAAACGGAAAGGAAGTGAATGAATGAGCGACCGAAATTTATCAGTGAAATGGGCATCCAAAATCGGATTTGTCCTCGCCGCCGCAGGGTCTGCCATCGGCCTTGGCGCTATTTGGAAGTTCCCTTATGTCGCAGGAACGAACGGAGGAGGCGCATTTTTTCTTGTCTTTGTTCTTTTTACGATCCTATTGGGATATCCCCTGTTATTGGGAGAATTTATTTTAGGCCGAAAAGCCCGGTCTGATGCCATCGGTACATATAAAACAATCGCGCCCGGCACGGCCTGGGTTGTAACGGGATGGGTCGGAATCGCCGCATGTTTTCTCGTGCTCACATTTTACAGCGTGATCGGCGGATGGATTTTGCTTTATATCTTGAAAGCCGTGACAGGTTCTTTATCAGGACTTACACAGCCTGAGTACGGGGAGCTTTTCGGCTCGATCATTCAGGATCCGCTGCAGACTCTGGCGGCGCAGCTCGCGTTTATCGTGATGACGATCATCGTCGTAGCCAAAGGGGTGCAAAAAGGAATCGAACGGGTCAGTTCCATCATGATGCCGCTCTTATTCGTTTTATTTATCACGCTCGTCGTGCGGGCGCTGACGCTCGATCATGCGATGGACGGCGTTCGCTTTCTGCTCGTACCCGACTTTGGCAGCCTCACGCCTCAAGCGATTCTTTTTGCGCTTGGACAAGCTTTTTTTACGCTGACCCTCGGCGTGTCAGTGATGGTGACGTACAGTGCGTATTTGTCAAAAACGCAAAATTTGCCGAAATCGGCATTGTCGATTGTGATCATGAACCTCGCCGTGACGCTCCTTGCCGGTCTGGCGATCTTTCCGGCTGTTTTTTCATTCGGGCTTAAAGCCGATGAAGGGCCGACGCTATTGTTTGCGGTGCTTCCGGCCGTATTCGACCGGCTGCCGTTCGGAATGCTGTTTTTCGTCGGATTTTTGATCGCGTTTTTATTTGCCGCGCTGACGTCTGCTTTTTCAATGATTGAAATCATCGTCGCGGCGATCACGAAAGGCGATGATACGGGAAGGCGAAAATGGACATGGTCGATCGGCCTTATGATATTCATCGTCGGCATTCCGGCATGTCTCTCTTACGGTGTGCTCGATCAGCCGCTGATTTTCGGCAAAACGTTTTTCGATGCGGCGGATTATGTCGTCAGCAATATCCTCCTGCCTCTGGGAGCGCTCTTAATGTCGCTTTTCATTCCTTTAAAATTGTCAAAAACGGATTTATACGATGAAATGAAAAGCGGAGCAAAAGCGGGGAAAGGGTTTTTTCTCGTCTGGTATTATCTCCTCCGTTTTCTCGTTCCGCTTGCTATTGTGCTTGTCTTTTTGAATTTAATCGGAGTGTTTACATTTTAATTGACGTGGAGATGAGGGAATATGATGAAACATATTCAAAGGATGTTTCCAAGCGAAGACGGCAACAGAGAAGCCCGGTATGAACTGCTTGGCCTGTTTGAAACAGTGCTTGCCGGAATGGACAAGAGAAAAGATCCAAAACGGCTCATACTCGGAAAAGAGGAACATGTGTCGGCCGATTATTATCAACGCATCATCAATCAGGCCGCACTCCCTGAAAAAGGACTCGGCGCAAAAAAAAGCGTTGAACAGCTGTTAAACCTGCTGGAAGGGCACCGCTTTTTAAACCGTCAATATGTTGCAAATGCCACTCCGCTTCCGAATAATGCAAGCCTGGCCGGGAATCTGATGATGGCGCTTTTAAACGGAAACAATTTATGGGATGTCGACGGCACGGCAGCTGCCAAAACGGAAGTGGAGATCACGGCGATGCTGTCTGACATCGTCGGCTATGACAGGCAAAAAAGCACCGGATTTACAACATGGGGCGGACAGGGAGCCGTCTTTCAATCGCTCAGGCTTGCGATCGCGAATGCCTGTCCTGAGGCAAACGAAAAAGGAACTCCGTCCCATTTGTACGCGTTTTGTTCAGAGCTTTCGCATTTCAGCCTCTATAAATCGATGCAGGCCGCAGGGATCGGGACAGATCATTTGATCCGGATAAAAGCGAATGACGACCATTCGATGAACCTTGCCGATCTGCGCGAAAAAATGGAGACGGTCATCGAAAGCGGCGGCCTTCCGGTTTATGTGCTCGCAACGCTCGGAACGACTGACACATTCGGGATTGACGATCTGGCGGGCATCAGGCGCACGGCGGAGGAAGTCGCAGCCAAAAACGGGCTGCCTCAAATATACATACATGCCGATACGGCGATGGGCGGAATGTACAGTTTTTTTAACGAATACCATTTTGAAGAAAATCCGCTCGGGTTTGAGGAAGAAGTACTCGGCGTGCTGGCGTTCTACCAGTCTCATTTTCGGAACCTCAGCCTTGCGGACAGCCTCGTGTTCGATTTTCATAAGCTCGGCCAAACACCGTATGCGACAAGCCTATTTTTAGTCAAAGACAGAACGGCATTGCGAGCGGTCGACCTTGATCCGGATGAAACGCCGTATGTCGGGAACAGAGGCTTTGGCAGCTATCATACAAGCTATACCCTTGAATGTTCGCGAATGGGAAGCAGCATTCCGATCTATGCGTCTTTGCTTGCCTTCGGCATCGAGGGCTATCAGGAGCTGTTGGCGAACTACATCAGGGTAAATGCGGCTTTTCGCAGGAAGCTGACAGAAGCGTTTCCGAACGCGGCCGTCACAAATGGGATTTCGCCGGTGACAACCTTCAGGTTTTACCCGGGAGTTGTCCGCTATCAAGATGAAATAAGCGGAAACATAACAGAAGAAGAGGTTCTGGAGATTAATCGGTATAATGAAAAAATCGCCGAAACATTGGGGCGCTTCCGCAGCGAAACTTATTTCGGCAGCACGAAAAAACAGCGGTATGTGTATCCGGCTGACAGCCGGTCGCCTGTACCGCTCTATGTGCAAAAATTTTACAGCGTTTCCCCCTATACGACGGTGGAATCGGTTGATGAGTATATCGATTTTTTAAAAGCCCGCATTGAGCCGCTTGATGTCATGATAGGGTGAACTTCGAAAAGCTATGGAAGTTTTTCCATAGCTTTTTCATGCATTTATCGCTTTTTCATAACCGGCACCCATATCTCGCTTTTGAAGGACGGCGAATCGGTATCTTTGCTTTCATTCCAAAGGATTTCCGGACCTTCCGTCTGTTCATAGTTCGATGAAGGGAACCATTCGGAATAAATCCGGCCCCATACGTTCTGCAAGGTGTCCGGAAATGGCCCGGCTGCCTCGAATACGGCCCATGTCAAGGCAGGAACCTCAAGCTGTTCGAAGTGATCCGGACATTCTTTTGTCGTGGCCGCGCCAATATAGTGATCAAGTTCTCCTTTCTCTTCTATCCGGCCTTCGGAAAAATTTGCGGACGCTTGAAGCAGTCCGATGGGCTCCGCATTAGACAGTCCTTTTAGCTGAGCGATCGACTCCTCATTCAACGTTTTCCACATAGCGGCGATTTCCGGATTGATTCCGCGGAAGACGATCGGGACTCTTTTTCGTATACCGACTATTCGAAACGCACATTTTTCTTCAATTCGATAATTCATTTCGCTTCCTCCTTTAATCGTTAGCTGGAAGGTCATTTTTGGATACGCTTTAAGCGTATGTGCGCCGCGTCTGGCTTCCGTCGGTGTAATGCCGTGCAATTTTTGAAATGCCCGGGTAAAAGCGTCAGGGGAATCGTATCCGTATTTCACGGCGATGTCGATCACTTTGGCGCCGCTGTCTTTCAATTCAAATGCTGAAAGAGAAAGCCGTCTGCGGCGGATATATTCAGAAAGCGGAATGCCTGCAATAAAGGAAAACATTCGTTTGAAATGGTATTCAGAGCAGAAAGCAAGCCTTGCTGCTTCTTTATAGTCAATGTCGTTCGTCAAGTTTTCTTCAATGTACGTCATTGCTTCGTTGAAGTGCTTAAGTGTATCCATCGTATGACCTCCTCATGTCTTACAATAGCAGAATCCCGGATGTGCCCATCCGACATTTCGTGCACGATCATGCAGGGTGTTTTTAGCGCCACGCTTTTTTCAGTTTCTTGATTCCGATTGCGATGTCTTCTTCGGAGAGTCCGCCGAATCCGAGAAGGACGGATGCCGATTCAGGAGGCTTCTCATAAGAAGCTGATACGGGATACACTTTCACCCCTTCTTCAAAAGCTTTCGAAATGAGCGATTCTTCGCTTACTGCACCGTTTGCTTCGAGAATGATGTGAAGGCCTGCATTTTCCCCTTTGATTGAGACGCTCTCCCCTAATTCCCGCTGGACAGCATCAAGGAGCGCTTTTCGTTTTTTCCGATAAAGCGTTCTCATTCGATTGAGATGTCTCTGCCAATCGCCGCTTTTCATAAATTGAGCGGCCGCATGCTGAACATGGAGGGAGACGGTTTGCTTATACAGCGATGCAAGCCTAAGTCCATCTTTGAGAAGCGGGGCAGGGAGAACCATGTAGCTGACCCTGAGCGATGGAATGAGCGATTTCGAAAACGTGCCCATGTAAATGATGCGGCTGTTTTGATCAAGGCCCTGAAGAGAAGGAATCGGCTGTCCGGCATAGCGAAATTCGCCGTCATAATCGTCTTCAATAATATAAGCGCCGTTTGAAGCCGCCCAGTCAAGCAGCTCCAGTCTCCGGCCGACCGGCATGATCATCCCGAGCGGAAACTGATGCGACGGCGTGACATAAGCGAGCTTCAGATCGTGCTGCCGAAGCTCCTCAACGGACAACCCGCTGTCATCTACCGAAATCGGGATCACTCGCAAACCGCCTGTTTGCAAAACTGTTTTTGACCGGTGAAAGCCGGGATTTTCAAATCCGACCCCTGTACCTTCTCTAAACAGCCTGCATAAAAGCTGGAGCAAAATCGGCGTACCTGCACCGACGATGACTTGCTCAGGCGTTGAGACGACGCCGCGCGACTCTCTAAGATAAGAGGAAATCATCGAACGCAGCGCAATGTCCCCGGCAGCGGGCCCGCCTTGAAAAAGGGAAAAATCATCAACCGCTTTGGCGAGCGTTTTTTTCCATATAGAAACGGGGAAATTCCCGAGATCGACATGACCGTGGTGAAAATCGATGATGCGCCGGGAGGGAGAAGCTTCGTCCTTCGCCTCTGTTTCAGGGGGAAGAGGAGGTGCCGTCTCGTGGAAGCGCCCTTCTGCTTCAGCCGCGTACCAGCCTTTTCTCGGCCTGCTGATCAAATAGCCTTCAGCTGTCAGCTGTTCGTATGCATGCTCAACCGTTGTTTGGCTGACATTTACATGCTTGGCGAGCGCCCGTTTTGAGGGCAGCTTTGTTCCTGCTTTCAGGCGCCCCGCAAGAATTTCGCGTTTGAAAAACGAGTAAAGCTGCTGATAAAGCGGTTCGCCTTTTTCATGCTGTAAAAACGGCGTGATGTCCATATTGTCCCCCTTTCTTACGAAATCTGGCATGCTTTATTTTATCAAAACTGACTATTTTAATCATGCCACTTATCGGGGTAAAGTAAATGAGAAAGGAGTGTTGATGGTGATTTATCATAAAGAGGTTCAATCTGAAAAAGAGCTGCTTGACGTTTATCCGATTATGAAACAGCTTCGGCCCCATCTCGATGAAACCGCGTTTTTGACGCTTGTCAGCAAAGCGCGGGCTTCTGAAAACTACAAGCTTTTCGCCCTCTACAGCGATGACGTGCCCGTATCTTTGGCAGGCTTTCTGCCGCGAGTGTCTTTGAGCCAGGGCGTGCATGTATGGGTGGCTGATTTGGTAACGTGTGAAAAGCACCGCTCAAAAGGATACGGAAAACTGCTTTTACGGATTGTTGAAGAATGGGCAAGGGAGCACGGCTGCCGATCTGTCGCTCTTTCCTCGGGAACAGCGCGGAAGAGGGCGCACCGGTTTTATGAAGAAAAGGTGGACTACGAAAAGGCGAGCTATCTGTACCGCAAGACGCTTGCATAAAAAAATCCCCGATCAACATCGGGGATTTTTTTCGTTTAAAAACCAAGCTGCAGATTCGTATCGATCGATACGATGGTCCATACGCATATGAGGATGAACAAATTGAGTATGACGCCGAGCAACCCTAAACCCGTTCGGCCTTTTTTGATGAACAGCTCGATGATTCCGAGCGGAACGGCGGCCATAGCAAAAGGTAGCATTTTATAGGAATAGGAGAGCGTATCGCTCAAGATCGCCAAATTTAAAATGAAAAGGGAAAGAATCGCCGTCGCGACAGATACCCATCCAAATACGTTATGTTCCTTAAAGATTCTTACCAATTCCATAGTTCCACCTCGCCTACTTTAGCTGCTTTGACAGGGCCTTTTTCAATCAGCCGTTCGATTTCTTTTGACGGACCGGTCACGACTGCCCCATACACATGAATGCCGTTTTGGTTTACATAGTCAAGCCGTTTTGCAAGTTTTAAATCTTTTCTTCCCGATATGGTTTCGGCCCATTTATGATGCCGCGCCATATAGGAAAGCGCTGATTTAAATTGTTCATTCTCATTTTGATCAGGATGCTGGAATTTAAAGATCCGGCCTGAATCCTTCCCGGGAAAACCGATCGGTTCGGCGTACGGGTGATCTTTTAAATCGTCTTCCGTTTCGATGGCATTCCAAAGAACGCGAATATCGTATCCTTTTAACTTATCATACAGCTCATCGGTCGGATAGGATCTTTCGAAAGAAAGGAAGGCTTCGGTGACGCTTCCGCCGGGCAATTGTTTAAGCATCGATTTGGCTTTTGACACTGATTTTCCTTTTATGCCGGCAGGATAGACAAAATACCGCTCCTCATTTGAAAGTTCCTGGTTGTATTGCTCGACCTCCGGAGGCTTCAGCTGGTCAAAGAACATATCCACTTCTTCATTTCCAACGATTTTGGTTACGTTTCCTATCTGTTTTTTTAACGGGAACTGGGCTTTCATTCCGAACAGTTTGACCTTGTTGACGAGCGCATCTGTATCCACTTGAATATTCGGCTGGGTGACGGCCACGGTCATTGATGCGGTCTGCACCAGCTCGTTCCCTTTGCTGTCATGTCCGCCCAAACCGTAGTATAAATAGCTGCCGAGCGTGCAGAGCGGCAGGATAATCAGCGTTGAAATGACGGCAAGCGTCGAGATTCGCAAATACGATTTGTTTTTCCCGTATCTCAAAATGGCTTTTTGTTTTTCCGGGCTGATGGAAAGATCCCAGTTTTCATCTTTCATTTCCTGATCAAGCATTTCCTGGTACGCTTCAAGCTTTTCAAGCTCTTCTTCCACCTGGATCATTTCCGCTTCGGAAAGCTCGCCGTTTTTATATTGTTCCCAACGTTTTTTGAAATCTTCATTCATCGTTAACACCTCTGTTGTAAAGTGCTTTCAGCCTCTGTCTGGCGCGAAATAAAACACTCTTGAAATTAGCCTCCGAGATATTCATCAAGCTTGACGCTTCCTTGTAGTTCAGTTCTTTCAAATAATACAGCGTCAGCGCTTCCCTGTAGTTGTCGGGCAGCTGGTTCATATATAACGTCAACACTTCCTTGATTTCGACCTGGTGGGCCGGACTTTGGACCGCGGTTTGAAAAAGGCTTCCGATCAGATCGTCAGAAATCGTCACTTCTTTTTTATGCTTTCTGACATAATCGATAAAAGCATTGCGCGCCACCTGAAAAAGCCATGGCTTCACTTTGCTGTGGTCGTAAGAGTGGATGTGTATATAGGCTCTCATAAAGGTTTCCTGAAGCAAATCCTCTGCCAGATGCTTATCTTTCGTCATGGAGAGCAGGAACCTGTAAACATCATTCATGTACATTTGGTAAATTTCGTCGATAGTCACTGCCTTTTCTCCCCTCTATGTTATAAACGCATAAGAAAGGTTTGAAGTTGCACTCATTATGCCCACGGCTGTCATTTCCTCCAATTTCTTACCCTTAAAAATCATCGCTATCCTATATAGTAACCAAAAATCATCCGGAAAGATAGAGAGAAGGGCGTTTTCATGCATAAGCTCCCGGGAAAACAAAACAGCAGAACAGGGCACATGGGCGATCGGCGGCTTGATCTGACGGGAGCGGGACGGGCAAGCCAAATCCGCCTGACGCTTGACGGATGAAAACAAAAGAATCGATTCCGAATTCATGGCTCAGCCGGGGAATGCCGCGGTTTTTTAAATGAAAAATTATTTTTTAGTACCAGGTAATAAAAAATATTGTTATAATAAAGAAAGGAAAACCTCATTTGACTACTACATAAAGGAAGTGCCATATGTATCAATTTATCGGTTATGCTGCAAAAGCGATTCTTTCTTTACGCGGCGGAATTAAAGTATACAATAAGGAAAATCTTCCTAAAGATAAGGGTTTCGTAATTGCCTGTACACATTCCGGTTGGGTGGATGTTGTCACATTGGGCGTCGGCATTTTGCCTCTTGAAATTCACTATATGGCGAAAAAAGAGCTTTTTGAAAATAAATTAACCGGTTCTTTCCTTTCCAGCATCAACGCTTTTCCTGTCGACCGCGAAAACCCGGGGCCGAGCAGCATCAAAACGCCGATCAAGCTCCTGAAGGAAGGAAAAATCGTCGGCATCTTTCCGAGCGGAACCAGAACGTCTGAAGACGTCCCTTTGAAAAGGGGAGCGGTCACGATTGCCCAGATGGGAAAAGCGCCGATTGTTCCGGCCGCATACAGCGGTCCTTCCAACGGAAAAGAGCTTTTCAAGAAAGGCAAAATGAAATTGATCATCGGCGAACCCCTCAATCAGGAAGATTTCGCCCAATATTCGTCAAAGGAAAAGCTCGCTAAAATGACTGAGGCTTTAAATGCCAGCATTAAGTCGCTTGAGAAAGAGCTGAAGCAGCTATAGAAAAACGGAAAAAACAGCTTCTAAGCGGGAACGCACCTCTGACATTCGGGAGGTGTCTTCCAGTCTAAAGAGGCTGTTTTTTTGCTGCTGTTATATCGCATCTTTTAAAAACTGAAGCAGCTCCCGCCAAAATGTTTCCGATGCCGCAGCATCTGCTTCAGTTTCTCCGCCGTACACGATGCTCCCGCTGTTTCTCGCCGTTGTTGGAAAATACGGGGGTCTGATGTGATGGCCGGCGTGTTTAAAGCATACATGCTTAAAAGAATGCGAAAAGCGATGCTTTTTCAAGCGTTCGACAACCATCCCGCTCATGTACGCCGACGGCCAAACCAAATCATCTGTACTCGATGTTAAAAGAATCGGCCCATTTATATGTTCTGCTTTTATGATCGAAGGATATCTTCGCGTACTTGATAGAGCGCATGTTTATAAAAATCGAGATAGGATTGCGGCTGCCTCTTTATTTTTTGTTTGAGCCATTTGGGCAGCATCGAAAGGCTGAAAAACGGGAGAGCGGTATAGGGCAGCGGAGAGCCCGAGACACTCCATGAAGATGTCTGGCGCAGGCGCTTCAGTCCCACTCCTTGAAAAACGATTCCCCCGCCCACGTGTGAGACGACAAAACGGATGTCCGGAAAATGAGAACCGATCAATAGGGCGAGCTCTCCGCCTTTAGACCGCCCGAATATACCGATCTTCTCATGGTTTAGTCCGTCCTGCTCAAAAAGCCAGGCAAGGGCTTTTTGAAAATATTCCAGCGGGATGTCAACGAGCTTTTTCGGAAGGTGCCCGTACCGAAAATAGGGGAGTGCCAATGTGGCGAGCCCGTAATTGGACAGCATCCCTGCCGTTGTTTCATCAAGTCCGCCGTCAGATCCGCCCAATACGATGATGACAGGGGGACGTTCGGCAGTGCGGGGGCGGAAAAAGGTTCCGACTACCCCGTCTGCCTCCACTTCTTCTCTTATGACCGATTCCGAAATCATCAATCGTTTGATTTTTTTCTTTAAGATGAAGCTGCCGTTTTGCTTCACCTCGATGTCAAAAACAGAGGGAGCAACCGTTTTTTTTCGAAATGAGCAGGAAGAGCCTTCGGCTTTCATTGACCAAAAAAGTCCCATTTGATCACAAACGCGGTATGTGCCTTCCAAAGGCGATGCCATTGCGGAGTCGACTTCTCCGGATTCGCCAGCTTGAAAAACCGCCCGGGATCTCCAGTTGACGCCTGCTTCATCGTTAACCAGGGCAGTGATTTCAGCTTTATCCCCTGGAGTCAAACCGCTTAATTTTATTTTGGTTTTTTCATCCCATAGCGATGTTGAAGGGATATCTAAAACAGGCTTCCGGCTCATCAAGACAGCTCCCTTTTTTCAAGCTTTGCCCGGAATAAATCGACGCACTCATGAATAAAAGCATCCGTGTTTTCATCTGCTGATTTGCCGAATTCGGGAGATGGGCGAAACAAAATATACTGGTTCAACAATCCAAAAAACATACTCGCCAGAAGATGGAAATTACCGCTCGAAATGCTGCCCCGGTCATGCAGCTGCGAAAAATAGGATGCCAAAAAGTCATGTAATTCGCGGGGAATTTCTGCGATTAATTCAGAAACTTCCGGATCTTGCTTTGCTTCATTGAAATACAGCCAAAACACGCTGTCCTTTTCCAAATTTTCTTCAAGGTACGCTTTGGCGATCAATATCAGGTCTTCCTGCAGTTTACCGGACAGCTTACCTTGAATTGCGCTCGTAAAATCGCCTGAGGAGACATGCTGAATGACGCTTTCACGAAACAGATTTCTTTTATTGCCGAAATGTCTAAAGAGGGTAAGGTGATTGACGCCGGCTTGTTGTGCAATGTCTCTCGTGGACGCCGCCGCATAGCCTTTTTCTTTAAAAAGGGTAAGTGCAGCCTGAATTAAACGTTCTCTTGTCAATTGTTTTGTCATTTGTTTCTCCTTTGTGTAACCACTTGATTACATTTTATGCGTAATCCAAAATGTAATCAAGTGGTTACATTGACTTTCATAAAAAGAGAATGCAGCTCATACTGCATCCTCTTTTCCATCAAGTTATCATCACGCTTCTTCAAGCAATTGTTCAGCGGCCCTTTTCACCTCAACATATGAGACGTGGTGGCCGTCGACTTCATTAATGATAAATTCAAATCCTTGGTCGGTGATCGTATCGCCTTTTTGAACTTCGTATTTCTGCGTCAGGAACCAACCGCCGATCGTGTCCACTTCTTCATTGTCCAGCTGAATGCCGAGCAGATCGTTGACCTGGTTGATCAACACTTTTCCGTCAAGAATGTAGTGGTCCTCGTCAAGCTTGCGGATTTCATTAATTTCGTCTATATCGAATTCGTCGCGGATTTCGCCGACGATTTCTTCAATGATGTCCTCAACTGTGACAAGACCGGCAGTGCCGCCGTATTCATCGGCAAGAATCGCCATGTGGACGCGCTCTTTCTGCATTTTGAGAAGCAGATCGTGAATCGGCACGGTCTCGATCACGTGAATGATCGGATTGATAAACCGTTCGATTGTGTCTTCTTTTGAGCATTCTCCGCTGATGCAGGCTGTCAGAATTTCTTTGACGTTGACGACGCCGATGATATTGTCCTTATCGCCGTCTTCCACGGGATAGCGCGTATACCCTTCGGCTTTTGTCACGTCGATCATGTCTTTGATTTTCATGTCATGCGGAAAGCTGACGACTTCCGTTCTCGGAATCATGATTTCCTTGGCAAGACGGTCATCAAATTCAAAAATTTTGTTCACATATTTGAATTCTGACTGATTGATTTCGCCGCTTTTATAGCTTTCCGACAGGATGATCCGCAGCTCTTCTTCAGAGTGTGCCATTTCGTTTTCAGAAACCGCTTCGAGTCCAAACGCTTTTGTCAACAGTCTCGCCGATCCGTTCAACGCCCAAATGAATGGGAACATGACGCGGTAAAACAAAATGAGAGGCTTTGCAAAAAGGAAGGAAATGGTTTCCGCCTTTTGAATCGCAAGCGTCTTTGGAGCGAGCTCCCCGACGACAACGTGGAGAAACGTAATGAAGCTGAATGCGATCACGACCGCAACAATATGCGAAGCCGAGCTTGGAATGTTCCACTTCACAAAGAGCGGTTCAAGCAGCCGGGCGACGGTCGGTTCCCCGAGCCATCCAAGTCCGAGAGCCGTCAAGGTGATGCCGAGCTGGCAGGCCGATAAATACTCATCCAAATGGGTGACGACTTTTTTTACAGAAATCGCCGTTTTGTTCCCTTCGGCTATCAGCTGATCGATCCGCGAGGTTCTGATTCTGATAATCGCAAACTCCGACGCTACGAAAAATGCTGTCAAAGCAATTAAAACAGCAACAAAAATCAAATTAACTATATCCAATTAGGACCTTCACTCTAACATGAGAATGAAGGTAACACCTCCTGTTTAGTAAAAGATTAACTAAAGCAGCATCATCAATGACTGGATGACCGCCAGTTTCTCGGAAGAAAGCCGGCTTTTCAAAGCAGCCCGTTCATCGGGATTCAGCCGGTTCAGCCGATTGACGATCACGGAGATCGTATCGTTGACATGGTCGATTTCCGATGTCAGGCTTCCGATTTCATCGTTAGCGGATGAAGAGGGAAACTGCTTTTCCAGCCGCAGTTTGATGTCGGACAGGGCCAATCTTTGCTGCTTACAGTCCGTAATAAACTTCAGCCGTTTGAGAGCGGCTTCATCATAATAGCGGTAGTTCGAACATGATCTGGCAGGCGTCAAAAGCCCCAGATTTGTGTAATAATCGACAGTGCGCTTTGTTACGCCTGCTGCAGCTGCTAACTCGCCGATGCGATATTTCTCTGCCCCATCTGCATCCCTCCTCAACCATCACGTTATAGTTAGTTAAAAATATTTTAATATATTAGAAGCTGTTTATACAAGTTAATTGATGAAAAAGGGGCATAAAATCCCCGTCATTTTTCTAAATATTCGCGAAAATATTGTCGGATTTAAAGTTTAGACATTTGACTGACCGTTTTTTAATAAAGTAAGATAATAGTATATATTGGCTTGGAGGTGGTATGATGGGGCCCTCTGTATAGTCATGAACACAGAACAAACATCAGCCTTATTACGGGAATTTGAATTCAGCAGGAGGTGACTCCTTATCCTTCGGGAAGGATAAGGTTAAATGGACGATATCGTTAGTCTGATGATCATTGGCGTTCTGATTGCTTTAACTGCTTTTTTCGTCGCATCAGAATTCGCTATTGTTAGAGTAAGAAACTCGCGCATCGATCAGCTTATAACGGAAGGAAACAAAAGGGCAGTTCGCGCAAAGCAGGTGATATCGGATTTAGATGAATACCTGTCAGCTTGCCAGCTTGGAAT
The DNA here is from genome assembly GCF_036963165.1 of Bacillus sp. JJ675. NCBI lineage: Bacteria > Bacillati > Bacillota > Bacilli > Caryophanales > Bacillaceae > Bacillus > Bacillus sp. JJ675. The sequence continues at coordinate 48,947 of NZ_JBALMR010000019.1, forward strand.
TACGATAACGGCATTAGGTTTGGGCTGGATGGGGGAACCGACGGTCAGAAAGGTTTTACATCCGCTCTTTGAAAGCCTGCACGTGTCAGATTCCATCTCACATGCGCTGTCGGTTGTCATTGCTTTTTGTGTCATTACATTCCTGAACGTTGTGGTTGGAGAACTGGCCCCTAAAACCATCGCGATCCAAAAAGCGGAGCAAATGACGCTTTGGCTTGCGGGACCGTTGCATTTTTTCCATGTTGTCATGTTTCCGTTCATCTGGATTTTAAATGCTTCAGCCAGAGTGCTGACCGGTTTATTCGGTTTGCGGCCCGCTTCGGAAAAGGGCGATTCCCATTCAGAGGAAGAGCTGCGCATCTTGTTATCAGAAAGCTATAAAAGCGGAGAAATCAATCCGTCTGAATATAAATACGTCAATAAAATCTTCGAATTCGATAACCGGATTGCGAAAGAAATCATGGTGCCCCGCACCGAAATCGCCTACGTCTCGGCCGATATGCCGATCGATGAGGCGCTTCAGCTCATGCTGAAAGAAAAATATACGCGCTGGCCGGTCTATAAGGGCGATAAGGACCACGTCATCGGCATGGTCAACACGAAACAGCTGTTTACGGATATGCTGTTTATGTCGGAGGAGGAAAAAAAGCGGCTTTCGCTTGAATCATACGTCCGCCCCGTCATTGAAGTTATTGAGACCGTGCCCGTCCAAAAGCTTCTGATCAAAATGCAGCGCGACCGGATCCACATGGCGATCCTGACGGATGAATACGGAGGAACGTCCGGACTTGTCACGACCGAGGATATTCTCGAGGAAATTGTCGGAGATATCAGGGACGAGTTTGACGAAGACGAAATACCGCTCATTCAGAAAATTTCCGATCATGAATACATCATGGACGGAAAAGTGAGGATCGATCAGGTGAATGAATTGTTTGAGGATGCGATCGAAGAAGAGGAGGTCGACACTGTCGGCGGACTCGTTCTGAAAGAAAATATAGACATCGCCGAAGGCCAGGCGGTTCATGTCGGTACTTATACGATTAAGGTCCTCGAGATGGAGGGACGGCTGATTAAGCACGTTGAAATCAAACAGGAACAAACGACAGAACACGTCGAGCTCGCGCCGGCCGACCCGGTGATGATAAACGAAGTTACCTTGAGCGAAAAATAAGCTCAAGGTTTTTTGCGTTTTTTTAAGAAAAAAGACCCGGCTGAAATAGAAAAAATGTCATTTGAACAGGAACATTCGTTCGTATATAATGAGAACAAATGTTCTGTTTGGAGGGAGATGCCCTTGCTATGGTATGAGACCATTTCCGAGGATGAGAAGAAGACCTGCATCAAGAGAATCGAATTTCATTTGCGGAACTGGAAAAATTACAAAGCCGCCGTTGTCAATTTGGAGAGGAGGATGGAGAAGGTGGAGACGGGCGGCTTTGTCAAAGAGACGGAAGCCCATTATCAACTGGACGCCGAAAAAAGGCTCTATCAATTTTTGCTGGACTCCATGGAAACGGCTTTGGCTGAATTGGATGAGACGGAGCGGATGCTTGTTGAATACCGCTATATCCGCAATTGGAGCATGGGAAAGTGCGCGATGGAAATCGGATATAGCGAAAAAACGTTGTTTTTATTGAAAAAAGCGTTATTGGACAAGCTTCTCGTCAGCCTGGCGGCGATCACGAATATGTAGCGACTTGTTTTAAACAAGTCCTTTTTTTAATGGCGGGATATGTTTTCAGTTTTTCTTCAGCTTCTTGACCGGATGATGACGCGGCTCAGGAGCGTTTTCCTTATAAGATGAACGTAACCTTTTAAAACAGGGGGGATTAAAACATGTAACCGAAGAAGAAAGGGAGGGGAAAGAGCATGGAATTTTCTGATGTGGCATTCGTTCCGTTGATTACAGGGCTGGTTCATACGGTCAGGCTGCTCGGCATTCAGAAACGATTTCTCCCCGTCTTTGCGATTGTTTTCGGAATTTGCATTTCGCTGCTGTTGACCACGGGAAACTGGAAGGAAGACATGGCGGTCGGAATCTGCCTCGGATTGTCATCAGTCGGTTTTTATTCAGGTTCAAAAAACGTCTTAACAACGAATAAGGAGGAATTCGAACATGAAAATTTATTTGGATCCGGGACACGGCGGAAGTGATCCGGGAGCTACGGGAAACGGTTTGTCGGAAAAAAACGTCACATTGGCCATCGCATTAAAGATCAATGACATCCTTTTGCAGGAATACAGCAATGCGGAGACGAGGCTCAGCAGGACGACAGACAAAACGGTCTCGCTTCAGGAGCGGACCGATGACGCCAATTCGTGGGGGGCCGATTTGTTTGTGTCCATTCATATCAACGCTTTTGACGGCACGGCCTACGGTTATGAGGATTATATTTACAGCGGCTTGTCCGACGAGTCTGTCACCGCGCTTTACCAAAGAATCATTCACGAAGAAGTCATTAAACAAAACGGTTTGCGGGACAGAGGGATGAAAAAAGCGAATTTTCATGTGCTCAGGGAAACGGTGATGCATGCGATTTTAACGGAAAACGGCTTTATCGATCACCCGGACGATGCAGCGAAGATGAAGAGCTCGGCTTGGATCGAACAGACGGCAAGAGGGCATGTCAACGGAATTGCCAAATGCCTCGGCCTCGCCAAAAGCGGCGCCTCATTATATAAAGTGACGATGGACGGGGGACAGATCGGGGCTTATCAGGAAAAAGACGACGTGCTGCAAGTCGTTTCTTCAAATTGGGAGGCCTTTCAGACGGCAACGATTGAAAAAGGGTAAATGGGGAAAAGAATCCATTTTGAGCTTTCAAAATGGATTCTTATGATTTGACCCCGGGATCCCCCGCCCGGCTTAATCTGCCTGTTTGTGTGCGGCCTTCTTTGATATGTTTTAAAAGCGCAACGATCAGAAAGCTGACAATCACGAGCAACAGCCAGGAACTGACTTTTCCGACGTGAACCATTTCCCATTGCCTGTGCTGGTTCGGGTATTGCCAGGCGCCGAAAAACGTCGCGATATTTTCGGCCACCCAAATGAAAAAGCCGATCAATGCAAACGACAGCGGCAGAGGCATCGCATATGTACGGTGATTGACCGTAAAATGCACAAATGTACGATAAAAGATAAGCAAGGTTGCGATTTTTAATATCCAGCGAAAATCGTAAATAAAATGGTCTGTATAAAAATTAATATAGATGGCGGCGCTGAGGACAAACACGCTCCAAGTAGGAGGCCAATTCGTCAGTTTTAACTGAAGCCTCCTCCACGCCTGGCACATATAGCTTGCGACGCTGGCGTACATGAAGCCGCTGTACAAAGGAACCCCAAACCATTTCGTAACCGCCTCCTCGGGATAGCTCCACGACCCCATATGTACTTTGTATAACTCCAATGCGAGTCCGATCAGATGAAACACGCAGATCACTTTCACTTCGTCCAACGATTCGTACTTGAATGCGATCATGAGAATTTGCGTCAGCAAACAAATCAATAGAATCGCATCATAACGGGAGATGAAAGGCACTTCAACTATCTTTGTTATGGCGAGAGCCAGAAAAATAACAACGGGAAACAGGCACGATTTTGCCTGTTCAAAACCAAACAAGAACAATTGCTTCATCAAAACACCCTATCATCTCATTTTTTTGTTAAAGAAGGCTTCCAGCCCAAAAGCCTCCGATGCAGCATATCATTGTCATTAGTATGTAAGCTGCACCCGCCTTCAGCCGTTTTTCTGCCAGAAGCTGGACGGCTTCGACGCTGAAGGTTGAAAACGTGGTAAACCCTCCGAAAAAACCGGTTCCTATTATAATAGAAAGCATTTGATTTTGCATGTCGAGAGCCGTGAAGATGCCGAGCATTAAAGAGCCGAGGATGTTGATCAGCATAATGCTGACCGGAAACGGCGCGCCCTGCGATCTCGAGCTGATAAAATGCCCTAGCCAAAACCTCAGAACGGAACCGAGGCCTCCCGCTATCACAAAACCCGCTGTCATCATGATCCATATCGCTCCTTTTTTTGGCTGATCCGGGTCCCCGACACAATCCCTATAAAAGCGAGGCAGAGCCCGGTGGCAAGGGAGGCAGCCAAATAGAATACCCCGATATGAGGCGAAGAGGAGTGAAGGATCAGCGCCGTTTCCTTTGAAAACGCGGACATTGTCGTATACCCTCCGCAAAAACCCGTTCCTAACATGAGCTGGATAAGCTTATTTTTCTCTCTTGACGAAAAAAAGCCTGTCAAGAGACCGAGAAGCAGGCTTCCTGAAGCATTTTCTATAAAAGTCGGCCAAGGAAAAAAGGCGCCCCCGACACTCATGTTTACCGCATAGCGGAACAGCGAACCGAGTGCACCCCCAATGAATACAGCAACATATGGTTTCATGCTTTTCCTTCTTTCACAAAATAATCTGGATAGTCAGTAATGATTCCGTCGATCTTCCAGCCTTGCAGGCGGAGCCCGGTTTTCAGCCCGTTTACCGTCCAGGCGAACACCTTCAGATTATGGCTGTGAGCGGATTTAATCAAAAAAGGGCTGAGCATTGTATGTTTCAGGCTGACATAGCGCGAAAATGAAGCAATGTGCCGAAGGCGGCCGTGCGGCAGCATTCCAAACCTCGGCCTCATCAATACGGCGCCCGGTATGGAAGGGTACAGGCTGTGCAGCGTCATGATCGCATCGGCGTCAAAGGATTGAACGATCGTGTTGTTTGAAAAGCCGAACCGTTCAATCAGCCGGCCGATCGCTTGTTCAATACCGGGCTGTGTTCTGGATGACTTGATTTCGATGAGCAGCCCTATTTTTTTGTGATATTTGTGAAGAACGGTTTCGAGGTCCGGGATTTTTTCGCCTTGAAAAGAAGGGCCGAACCAGCTTCCTGCGTCAAGCTTTTCCAGCTCTTTCATCGTAAAATGACGGACAAAGCCCGTTCCGTTTGTCGTCCGGTCCACTTTGTCATCGTGGATGACTGCAAGCTTCCCATCCTTTGTCAATTGTACATCCAGCTCAATAAAATCGGCCCCCAGCTCTCGCGCTTTTTCAAAAGCGGCAAACGTATTTTCCGGGGCGTAAGCTGAGGCACCGCGATGTCCGATGATGTGCAAACATGTCAGCTCCTCTTATAAAAAAATCTATTCCATAACAAGGATACCCGAATAGATGACGCAAGTAAATCGGCTCAAATTCGAATCGAAAAAAATAAGATCTGACAAGAGACGCCGGCATTGAATGCGACAAAATTCGGCAAAAATAGTTCTTAAGGTCCATTTGCGAAAAATTCAGATACTTTAAAATGGAGCAAAGGAGGCGAGATGATGGGTAAAGGGAGAATTAGAGTGGAAGAACGGATCAAGGCCGAAACCGATGCCGAAATGTTTGAAGCGACTCTCCTGGATCAAACGAAGTCTGCGAAGGAAAAATAGCAGCGTACCCCGAATCATTTGTCTCGTGGAACAACTAAATACAGTCAACCAAAGGCTGCCGAAACGATCGGCAGCCTTTTAAGCGTCTAGCGCCGGCTGTCTGCGGGCGCCAAAGGATATCCTGACACATTTTCCCGCGCAATAAAATGAGAAATTTTTCGAAGCTTTTAGTATAATAAATGCTTGACAGCGATATAAGGAGAGAAAGCGATGTTCACACAGTACATGACAATGGAGTTTGCCGGGCAAATCGGAATCAGCATCGGCATCCTGCTTTTATTTTTCTTATTGAGAAAAATTTTTACGAAGTATTTGTTTAACCTGATTTTAAAATTAACGCATAAACCGAAAACCGATTTCTTCAATCAAGTGGTGGTCGCATTTGAAAAGCCGGCCAGATGGTTTTTTGCCATTCTCGGTATTTATTTGGCCATTATCTATTCACCGTTTTTCGATGCGCATATGGCGATCGTTCACAAGCTGTACAGAGTTTCCCTCGTCATTCTCGTTGTGACCGGGCTCTACAATTTAACGGCTTCGTCTTCGGTGCTCTTTCATAAAATCAACAAACGGCTGGAGCTTGACATGGACGATATTCTCGCTCCGTTTTTGTCAAAGATTCTCCGCTTTGTCATCGTGGCCCTTGGAATCAGCGTGATTGCCGGAGAGTTCCATTACGATGTGAACGGTTTTGTCGCCGGACTCGGCCTTGGAGGATTCGCGTTTGCCCTTGCCGCGAAAGATACCGTTGGGAACTTTTTCGGAGGAATTGTCATCATCATGGAGAAGCCTTTTACGATAGGAGACTTTATCGAAACGAAAATCGTAATCGGAACGGTCGAAGATATTTCTTTCAGAAGCACGAAGATCCGCACGTCGGGAGAGGCTCTCGTTACGGTGCCAAATTCGGTGCTCGCCAATGAAGCGATCATGAACTGGACGAAAATGAGAAAGCGCCAGATCACATTCTCGCTTCATATCGATCCGTCAACCCCGCGGGAAAAGGTCGAAAGGTGCATCCAACGGTTCAGGGAAATGCTCGAAACGCATGAAGGCGTTCATCCCGAGGTGATTATGGTCAACCTTGATGTATTGCAGGATACGTATTTAAGCATCTTTTTCAACTTTTATACGAATACGACTGTTTGGGCCGAAAATTTAGACATCAGACAGGATATCAACTATCGGATCATCGATATCATGAACGAAGAGCAAGTTGAGTTTGTTTCTCCCGGTCACAGCCTGTTTGAGCTGAAAGATATGAAAGCCGCTCTGGAAAACCAAGCGTGATGAAAAAGGGGGACTGATCATGCACGGAGAAGCCGAAACGTTTATAAAAGCAATCGAAAACGCGCAGTGCATCACCGTTTTAACGGGTGCCGGAATGAGCACTGAATCGGGAATTCCCGATTTTCGTTCAGCCGGCGGGATATGGACGGAAGATATGTCAAGGATGGAAGCGATGAGCCGCGACTATTATGAGCGTTATCCAAAGCTTTTCTGGCCCAAGTTCAAAGAGCTTTTCCAAATGAAGATGACCTGTACGTTTCAGCCGAACGCAGGGCATCTGTATTTAGCCGGCCTTGAGAAGCGGGGGAAAGACGTCAGGGTGTTCACACAGAATATCGACGGGCTTCATATCAAGGCGGGCAGCCGCCGTGTCTACGAGCTTCACGGTTCCATCCAAACGGCTGCATGCCCGAAATGCGGCGCGCGCTACGGACTGGAACACATTCTCAAGGATGATGTGCCGAGATGCAGCCGCATCAACCGGAAGGGCGAGGAGTGCGGGTTTATTTTGAAGACGGATGTCGTGCTGTTCGGTGACGCCGTTCAGCATTTTGACACCCTTTTTGAAAGCCTTGATGAATCCGACCTTCTTCTCGTAATCGGCACCTCGCTTGAAGTGGCGCCTGTCCGGTTTGTGCCGGGAGAAGCCCATTTGATCCCGGGGTTAAAGAAAATCATGATCAATCTTGACGACACCCCGTTTGACCATTTGTTCGATGTAGTCATTCACCGCAAAATCGCCGAGTTTGTCAAAGAAATCAGCAGCTGAAAAGGCGTCCCGGAGGGGGCGCCTTTCATATTTGCCGCAGCGTTTTTCCATTGCTGCAATAGCAATCTTGCCGAACCGAGCGGAACGCCGTCTCCAAAACATAAAACGCCTTGCTCCGGTTTGAAGAGCTGTTTTTAATGTTTCCGCGGTTTTTGTCAATGCGCTTGACGGGACGCCAGGAAAGCGGTATTCCCAGAAAGCTTCGATCTGAGCTGGTGAAAGGCAGGAACGTCTTTTTCAGCAGCTATTTGAATTTTCAGGTTCAAGGAGATGTCTCCTCAGCAGCCAAGTTTTTATAATAAATAACTGTTGCATCAAGCCGTCCGTCCGCCGATTCGGCGTAATGAGGGATTCGTCCCGCCTCGGCAAACCCGAGCGATGCGTAAAGAAGGTTGGAAGGATCTCCTTCTCTTGTATCGAGAACGACCAAAGACCTGCCTTCATGCTGTGCCCTTTCCAGGATGTTTTCCATCAATGAACGGGCGATGCCTTGCCGCCTGAAGGAGGGTGACGTCATTAATTTGCAGATTTCGGCTCTATGGCGCCCGTTTTGTTTCATGTATAAATGCAGTTGAACGGTTCCGGCAATCTCGCCGTCCCGTTTGGCAATCAGTAAAATCACGCCGGGCTCCAGCACGTTTTCCCAATATGCTCTTGCTGCCGACAGGTCAAGCGGAGACAGAAACCCGATCGACGCCCCGCCGTCTGTGACTTGGACGAGGAGGTCGGCCAGTTGATCAAGATGGCCTTCAATCGATGTCACGTCTTCAATCTTCATCTGAACACCTCATTTGATATCAATCTATCTTCCCAATATAGTCAAACGGTTTTAAGATGCAACGAGTGTGTCAGATAAACTGACCAAAACCGCTTTGGCAATAAAAAAATCCCCTGTCGTCAGGGGATCAAGCAGATGGGCTATTCGTGAACAGGCGTCATTGACTCATCAAGCGTTGCGAATGAATATCCCATGTTTTTTAGATTGGTGATCAACAGCGGCAGTGAATGAACAGTTGAAGGAATGTCATGCAATAAGATGACAATCGGCTGTTTCGCGTGCCGGTTTTTGATCATGTTCAGCTGGTTCATGACTTCGGGGACATATCGTTGATTCCTGTATTTCCAGTCAAGGCTGTCAATATTCCAGTCCCAATAAATAAACCCGTTTTTTTTCAGTTTTTCCTTTTGTGCGTCGGTGAGCGACGGCTTGCTTCCATACGGCGTTCTGATCAGCCTGGTTTTCACTCCTGTAATAGACTTCAGCGTTTTTTGAGCCTGCTTCATTTCCAGATTAGGAGAATTGGCGCCTTTATAAAATAGCTTCTGGTTATGTGTAACCCCGTGAAGACCGAGTGCATGGCCCTCTTGCTTCATATTGAGAACGGCCTTCCTGTGAAGCTTCATGTTTGGCTCAAGCATGAAGAATGACGCTTTCACATCGTGTTCGTCCAAAATATCCAGAAGCGTTTGGGTTACGGCTGAAGGTCCATCATCAAAAGTCAAATAAACCGTTTTTTCCTGCTTTTTTTCCGCCGCTTCGTTTTTCTTTTCTGTTTCCTTTTTGCGTTCAGCGATTTCCTGCTTTGTGCTCAGGTGGTCGAGAAGCTTGCCGTGCGTTGCTTTTTTGAGCGGAATGCTGTCCCCTTCATGCCGCATTTGGCTGTTTTCCGACATGGTCAGCTCTTTTTTGCCCGGCGTGCCTACGGACTTCGACAAATCCCAGACGTAAAGGAGAATCAGGCACAAAATGGCAAAACATGCTGTTTTCGTCAGCAGATAAGCCGCTGAAGGGGCTGCTTTTTTTGAATCCTGGCGCATGTTACTCTCTCCATATCATGTTCTTATTCCGTTGCCATTATGAAATAGATTGCTAGTCTTATAAAATAATGGACCACAATGTTTAAGTATACAGGATTGGAAAGATGTTGGATACCGGGAGCAGCGAAAAAATGATCAAAATTTAAGAGAAAATGTTGAATGGTGGAAGGCAGCGTTCTAAGAATTTTTACACTATTTAGAATGAAACCGGCATGTTAGAATGGAAGGGAGAAAATCGAGAAACCAATTCGATAGCAAGGGGATGGAGAAATGAAAGTTCTTTTTAACGGCCGGCTGATGGATCGGAGCGAATGTGCGGTTGATATTGAAGACAGAGGCTATCAATTCGGGGACGGCGTTTATGAAGTGATCCGCATATATAACGGAACGCTTTATACGCTTGATGAACACGTTGCCCGTTTTTTCAAAAGCGCTGCGGAAATTCGCATTGACCTGCCGTTTTCAGAGGATGAACTGAAAAGTGATCTGAAAGGGCTCATCAAGGCCAACCAGGTTCAAGACGGGGGACTCTATCTTCAGGCGACAAGGGGAACGGCTCCGAGGAAGCACCAATATCCCGCAGGACTCGATCCTCAGGTGACGGCTTATACGTTCCCGATCAAAAAACCGGTTAACGAACAGCAAACCGGCGTTTCCGTCATTACGGAAGAGGATCTGCGCTGGCTGAGGTGCGATATTAAAAGCCTGAATCTCTTATACAACGTTATGATCAAACAAAAGGCGCATGAGGCTTCCTCGTTTGAAGCGATTTTAGTTCGCGACGGACTTGTGACGGAAGGGACCTCTTCAAACGTTTATGCCGTCAAAGATCAAGTGATTTACACGCATCCGGCGACAAATCTCATTTTAAACGGCATCACGCGGAGGACGCTGTTGGAGCTGATCCAAAAAAACGGCTGGCAGTATGAAGAAAAAGCGATGTCAAAAGATGAATTGATGAATGCGGATGAAGTGTTTATTTCATCGACGACAGCCGAGGTTATTCCGGTCACCGTCATCGACGGTCAGAATGTCGGAACAGGGGTGCCGGGCCCGCGTACAAAAGAAGTGCAAAAAGCCTTGGAGGAGCACATATTATCAGTAACCGCAGCATTTTCGTAAAAAAGAGCGCCGTCTCCTGTATATGGAAACGGCGCTTTTCTCATTGTTTCCTGAATCCGAACAAAATCGAAAAGAGCGGTGATATATATAGGAAAAAGACAAACGGCAAATAGTCAATGACGCTGACGCCGAGCGCACTGGACATGAACGCGCCGCTGACCCCCCACGGAATCAGGGGATTGACCAGTGTACCGCCGTCTTCAAGCGATCTTGTCAAATGTTTGCGGTCGATTCCGAGCTTATCGTAAAGCGCTTTAAAGGACTGTCCGGGTATTAAAATCGATAAATACTGCTCGCCTGTCAAAAGGTTCATGGCGATGCTTGATGATACCGTTGAAAACACAAGGCGTCCTTTTGAACGAATTCCTTTGATTACGCCTTCGAGAAGGCTCTTAATCAGCCCGGTTTTTTCCATCAGCCCGCCGAGCGCAAACGCGATCATGATCAGGGAGATCGAACCGAGCATTGATTGGAGCCCGCCGCGATTCAGAATGTTTTCGACCGCTTCGTTTCCGGCTGAAAACACCGGTCCTTTTTGCATCGCTGATAAAAATGATGAAATGCCGGCATCAGGCTGTATAAAGGCGGCAAGAACACCCGCTGACAAAATCCCCGCAGCCAGGGAAGGAATGACAGGCATGCGCCTCACCGCCATCACAATGACGACTAAAGGCGATAAAAGGGACCATGCGCTGATTCCTACGGTGTTTTCAATCCCGTTAACAATCGCTTTAATGTTTTCCGTTGATGCTGATGCGATGGTTAAAGATCTTCCCATGAAAAAGAACAGCAGAACGGTGATCAGAAGGGCGGGGATCGTCGTTCCCGTCATATGTCTGATATGCTTGAAAATCGGAATCTCGCCGACGCCGGAGGCAAAATTCGTCGTATCTGACAACGGCGACATTTTGTCTCCAAAGCATGCGCCGCAAATCACGGCCCCTGCGACCCATGTCAGCGGAAGGCCGGCCGCTGAAGCGACCCCTATTAAAGCGACGCCGATCGTGCTCACCGTCGTAAAACTGGAACCGACGAGCGAACTGATGATCATGCAGCTGAATAAAGCGGTCAGCAGCAAAAACTGCGGTTCGATCAAGTTCAGCGCGTAAACCGTAACCGTCGGGATCGCGCCGCTGTACTCCCAAACCCCGATCAAAATGCCGATAAGCGCCAGGACGATAATCGGCTGAACGCCGCTTTTAATACCGGAAACGATGCCGCTTTCGAGCTCCTTCCAGGAAAAACCCTTTAAAACGCTGACAACCGCCAAAAATCCGATGCAAATCAATAAAGGCATATGCGGATCGGCATGAAAAATAAATAAGCATATAAAAATAACCGATAAGATGGCCAAAAATAAAAAAGCCGATATAGAAAACGATAAGCGTTTTTCGTTGGACAAATTATACACCTCATTACAAAAATATCATTCTTTAATCCTTTTATGCTTTTGTGCGTAAACGTATTATAACAGAAAGATAGCGCGTTTATTTAAATTAAAATATTTCAAACATTTTTCACTTCCGCTTTTTGAAAGCGCTGCCTTCTTTAGATATAATAAGCTAAAGGCAGCATTGCCGCTTGGATGGATGCCTGTACCGAATGACGAAAGGGAGGAAATGAAGGATGTCCTGCACCGTACAAAAGCACCGCTTTTTAAACGAAGATGCACTATTGCTTGCGAACGATTATTTGGAAGCCATACTCGTGCCTGGCTGGGGGAGCAATTTGATTTCATTGAAGTGGAAACCTGCGGGAATACATTTGTTGAAGACGCCGGAAACGAAGGGAGAATATGATGAAAATCCATGCTTGTTCGGGATTCCCATCCTTTTTCCGCCGAATCGGATCGATCACGGGAAGTTTACATATGAAGGAAAAACGTATTCGCTGCCAGTCAATGAAAAACCGCTGCAAAACCATTTGCACGGATTTCTTTATGATAAAAAATGGGCGGTGAAAAAAGCGGAAGCAGAAGGAGAGCAGAGCATCGTCAAAACCATTCTGAAGGCTGAGGATCATCCGGAGATCCAGCGCATATTTCCCCATTCGTTTTCGATCGAAATGACCTATATATTGGAGGGGCCGAATCTCAGGATAGATGCGTCGGTTGTCAATCACGGGGAAGATCCGATGCCGCTCGGACTCGGTTACCACACTTCCTTCCGCTACCCGTTTAACGAAGAAGGGGATAAGACGCAATGCGTGTTTTCGCTCCCGGCTTCGAAAAAATGGGATTTGTCGGACCGGCTGCTTCCGACGGGGGAATTCAGCGTGACGGACGAATTTAAAGAAGGCAGATCGGCAGCAGGAGACCGGCTTGACGATATATTGGCAGCCGAACATGACCAACAAGGAAACAGCACGGCCGAAATCCGCGACCGCCTGGCCGGGATTCGCGTCAGCTATGCGGGGGACAGGCATTTTAAACATTGGGTCGTCTATAACGGGAAAACGGATCAGGAAGACTTGCTTTGTCTGGAGCCGTATACGTGGATGACAAACGCCCCGAACCTTGATCTGCCCGCTGATGTCACCGGTTTTCGGGCTTTGGGGCCGAATGAGGAGCTGACGATGAGAAGCAAAATCACGATCGGCGGAATGTAATGTCATTCCGCCTGCATTTTAGTGAAACAGCGTTTGCTTATCAAGCGCAAACTCGGCATGAGCCGCCTGCGTTCCCTGTCTCCATGTCAATTGAACAGTGATATGACGCCCTTTAAGTTCAGCCTCTTAAAAGGAAACCGAGTCTTCCTTTAAGCCTCCGTCAGGAAACGTGCCGCCTGAATAATCGATCATCGGCGTTTCGATGCCTGAACTGAGGGCGACTTCATCATCAAATGTAACAACCAATCTTTCCAAATACGTCTCGCGAAGAGAGGCGCGACCCCGGTCCAATATGAATTTCCGCTGAAACCTGGGGCGCCGCCGCTTTTTTTTATCACGGCCTGCCAATTTCCATCCCGGCTGTTTCCGATCCACTTCGGGTACTCCGCGGAGTAAAAAGCGATCAGCTTTGCGCCGGAATAGACGCAGCAAAAGACAAAGAAAACGGCCGCAGCGAACATAACGGGCCGTTTGTATTCCTGTTTCACATAACCACCGCCTAAAAAAGTTCTGCTTTATGATAAAGCAAAACGGTCAAAAATGGCAAATGTTACGGAAACGGATGAGGGTGCGGATTCAGCTCGCCGGGTGTCAGCGCCTCTTTCGTATAGCCTAGTTTCACCGGCACCGTCAGCACCCTTTCAAGTCCCGCCAAGCGGATGAGGCGGTGTCCGAACGTCATCGGCAGCATCCCCGGAATGAGCACTTTCACGCAATACAAACCGTTGCGCTTCGTGATCGGCGATGTTTGATCAACAACAATCACCTCAAGGTTCAGCCGGCGGAATATGTCAAGGAATTCCTCAAGATCCTCTTTGATATCGCGGTTTTTGGCCACTTGGTTAAATGCTTCTTGAAAGGTTTGCGGCCTCTGATGCTGATCCAGCAAAAAACGGAGGCGTTCCTCGGCTTCGGGTAAACCGTACAGCATGCTGTGTTCTTCCATGTTCTGAACTAAAAAAGGGTCCTGCAGCATCTCCTCATATTTGCCCCTTTCGGCTTCAAGCTGCGAATCGTACTTCAGCATCATTCCCGCCAGTTCATGAAGCGCGCTTTTGACGGCTTTTACAGGATTGGGATGTGCGCCAGCCGTGCAAAGAAGATTCAAACCCTCCCTCTTTCTGTTTTTGGCAACCGCCCAAATGCTTGGAATGCCGTGCTCCATCGTCGAATTATAGACATGAAGATCGTATCCGGCCACTGCCCGCACCCGTTCAGCCATGACTCTCAATTCCGTATCTTCACACGAGCGAAGGTCGATCTCACGGAGAGGGAGCCTTGCATACCATGTCAGCAAAAAGGAATCCCGTTCAACGACTTCCAATATGGCATGGAAAATCGCTTCTTCAAGCGTACCGCCCATTGAACATCCGTTTGACGTTTCATAAACGAAGCTGTCGTCCCTGCCGAGACTGTAATAGGCGAGCGACTCCGGAACCAAAATCGGCCGCTTCTCTGAAAATGAATAGCCCCATACCCAATGGAGCGGCCGGTCTTGATCAAATGGCCTGAAGGGGAAATCAGGCTGTTCATATTGCCCTTCATCATGCAGACCGGTCTTTCTCGGATCAAGCGCCTGATCCTTTACATTGCGGTAGCAATCAAACGTCATCGTCCGCTTGCCGCGCGGTTTAATTCCCGAATATCGCTCCAAGCCTTCTAATACCGCAGTTAATTCGCTCTCCTCATAAGAATGTGTCCGCCCTCCGACGCCTTCATTTCCGATCCATAACGGCATGTTGACAATCATATCGGCAAACGGCAAAATGGCGTCATACATTTTGCCGTTGAAGATCCCTGTTCGAGAATCGAGAAATTCGGCTCTCAGCGCGTCCTTTAAATCCTCAGCCGGGCGCGAACGATAGTTGTCCGGATCCGGTTTGGGGGACGGCTGAAGCGAGATGCGGGCATTTTCCGCCGTATCGTCTGGACAGCTTCCGCAGACTTCGCACAGCGGTTCAGGCATGTAAAAGTGGGAGGTCGATTCAAGCGTTAGTAAATTGATCAGCCGTATCTTTTGTTCCAAACCGTCCGGACCGTGTTCCATAAAGGTCTTGATCTCTGTACAGATTAAGCGGGCGATGTGCCGGCATCCTGCTCTGGATGCCCACGGGTTGCGGCGAAAGTCTGTGATAATCTGTTCCAGCACCCGCATTTCGTTGCTGTCCGGGCCGGCTATGAACCGTCTCATATCGGCACATGCCGCACAGCCGGAACCTCCTGGATAAACGAGAGGGCCGATGACGCCTTCACCGAATGAAATAAAGCCGCGAAGCCACGGAATGCCGGCCGGCCTTAAGATTTCCTCGGCCTCGCGATATAACGACGGGCGCCAGGTATCATGCACAACAAGAACGAGCCGGGTCTCTTCCGGCACCCCGGCCTCAAAATCCGGCTGGCAGTGTACTTCATATTCCCCGGACAGCCGATCTGACACATCCTCTGCAATCATTCCTTCGCCCACAATCAAAATGGTGTGTTCCATCAGACCTCCTCCTTTTTTACCCGGACAGCAAAAACGCCTGCGAGTGCTTTTTTGAAAAAAGGCTCTATCGGCAAATCGTAAACCGTCAGCTGTAAACCGTTCTGTCCGATAGTGTGCATGGCCGAATGCAGCGTTTTCTGCAAACCTTCATAAACAGGGATGTCGAAGTTCTTCTTGGCTTCTGTTAACATGGCAGCGTCTTCTTCGAGCGGCTGTGTGTCTGTAAGCGCCCGTTCGAGTGCTTTTGTGAGCGCCAGCGTGATGTTTAATCCGGCGCTGTGGTACCAGCGGCCTCCTGTGTTTGCCCATGCAACGGGAAAGCCTGAGATGTCCTGCCCCAAGCCGACCAGCGGTTCATCGTGGATGAGGGACAGCGCGTTGAAATAAAATTCGGCGCGACTATCCTTGACGGCGTTTAAGGATAAAGGAGCGACCGTTTCTTTTCCGGATATTCGGCGCATCTTCAGCTCGTGATCAAGCCATTTCTGCAATCCCCTCAACACGCCTTCGGCTACCGTTTCTCCCGTCCCGACGCCTAGAAAGCCGTCTTCACGGATATAGAAGTCCGCCAGCTTCGCCCCGTACATTTCAATGCCGGTAAGTCCGGCTTCCCGGCGCGCTTCCTCATGCGTAAAACCGGCGCAAACCGTCCCGGCCAAAAGCTCGGCAGGTCCTTCCGACAGCGGGTTTGCGACTTGAACAAAGCATTGTGACAGCGGAAGCTGCTTTAAGTGTTTTTCCTCCCACAGATGAAAAATCCCCGACGTTGCCGATGTCAGCTGATTGAACAATTGAAACAGCCGTCCTTTTTCTTGCGGCTCGTTACTACATTCCCTGACCCTTTCTTCAAGGTCTTGAACCTTTTCGGCCGCGGCGCCGGCGGGTCTGACGAGAGGATGAGGGAAAAATGGGTGCCAAGAGCCCTCAAGCGTCGCAAAATCGAGAACGTAACATTGATTGCGCTTCGTTAAAGAAGCGAGTCCGGCAACCGTTTTAAACAATTCAAACGCAATTACATTCGCCAATATCTCTTTTCCTTCGGTCGAAAAGGGGTCAAGCATGCGGTCTTCATGAAGCGCTGATCGGTGTATCCGCCGCCATGCCGATGCAAAGCATCCATCATCATCCTCATGCACAAAAGGCCCCGCAAGCCCGACCTGTTTTAAACATACCGCCGGAAAAAAAGGTTTCTTTTCTTGCCTGCAAACGGTTTGAAGCGCAATAA